>JAFGJA010000074.1 GCA_016929355.1 Anaerolineae bacterium
CGCCGGGTTTGCACGTCTTCGCCGTTCACAGTTAGCAGCATCCCGTTATAACTCGTCACCTGGGAAAACTGCTCTACACCATCTGTCTCACTCAACAATGTACTGACCTGTTCGGCATACTGCGAGGATGGATCGAGGATTAGCAAATTCCCTTCGGCATTTTCGCCCAACTGCACTTCCAACAAGTGACTCACCGCGCCCGTTGTCAGCGACACAACACTCAACCCCGCTATGCCGACACTCAATCCTAACAACGTTGACGCCAACCGGCTCCGCCGCCCGCCCATTTCGCGCAAAATCAACCGCCCGTCAATTGCAAACGTGCGCCGGAAATGCCACCACAACACGATCAGCATGATGCCCGCAATCACAGCGACAATGTGCCACGTCGCGCCCACAGCGAATAACAAAAATCCCCCCACCATCGCGCCCATACTCGCCAGTACCGCCGCCGCGCCACGTCCCCGCACGGCAGATCGCACTACCAACCACACAGATTCGCCACGCCGACTAATACCTGACTCCCTCTCTCCACTGCTTGGAGAGGGGGCCGGGGGGTGAGGTCTACCCACAATCCAAATCCCCACAATCAACACCAACGCCACAACCAACACCACCGGCCCCAGCAGCGCCAATCCTGCCGCCGCACCCGCCGCCAATGACAACACTATCACGCCGATCACGACCATAAAGACGCCATTTGGCAGCTTACCAACCGCCCAAACCAGCAGCCAATAGCCAACATAAACCGCCGCCATCAGCGCCATTGCGCCTTCAACGAGAACAACCCCTGTGGACATTTTCGCCAGTGTGTGCCATATCCCGCGATCCCCCAACACCGCTTCAAGTCCCGACCCGCCGATCCAGCCGATCATACCGCCGAGTGTCACCCCAATCGATCCCAGTGCCAGCACACTCACCAACCCGCGCGCATAGCGCCGGATCAGATAGCCGATGCCGAGCATATATGCGATCCACACCGCGATCCACACCAAATCACCATCAGAGATCGCCCGATCAATATCTCCCGCCGGTTTATTAGCTCCCAAGCCAAACGGCAGCCAGACTTCGCTCACCACCAACATAATCCCGGAAGCCACCGCCGCGCCAATCGCCAATGCACCATACAGCAGCACCAACTGCCGGAAGCCGCGCAAGCCCGCCGTAATCGCCGCCCGCCCACGTTCACCGCGCTTCAATTTTGTTTGATTCCACGAAGGCAGCCAGCCAAACAACAATTCGGCGGCTCGAATCAGCCACGATTCCAACCGATCAAACCGCCGTGACAAGCGAAACACATACGCTTTAGGAATCGGCTGGCCCAGGCGCGTATTCGCCACAATCACCCCCGCGAACAACCCCACCAGCGCCCCGGCCCCGGCGATCATATACACCGGATTGTATTCAATTGCTCCCTCGACAATTGAACTCACCATCAGCCCCAGGATCACGATCATGATCACCAGCGTCAGCAGCGTTTGCAGCAATCCGGCGGCGGGCATCTGCGCTTCATTCGGACGCAGCACTACCGCAGGCCGCACCTGTCCCGCGATCAAGGTCGGCAGGAAACCAAACAACCCGGTCATCAGCACACCAAGAAATAACCCGCTCAATATCGCTTCGGGATACAGCCGCCATGTCAAGGTCAATTTAAACGCTTCTTCGCCCACATCGCGGATCGTGTAACTCAAGATCACACCAATTGCAATCCCGATCAGACTGCCGATCACCCCCAGCAAAAGCGCCTCGACCAGAAACAGAAACGTCACCCGGTATCCCTTGAGACCAAGCGTTTTTAGCACAGCGATTTCCAACGTCCGGCGGCTCACTACCACCAACATCGTATTGATAATTCCGATCCCGCCGATCAACAGAGATGACAGGCCCATCGTCAGGATCAGGTCGTCAATAACATCCGCCGTTTCCTCATTTTGTTCTTCCAGTTCCGGCACACTGGCGCGATTCAACTCCTTATCAAAGTCACGATCCGTATCAAATGACGCCTGCAAATACGCGATCAAGCTCGATTCCGCCGCCGCAATATCATGGCCCAACGGCACGCGAATAAAGACTTGATCCGGCAAAACAGACTCACCCACCAGCGCAAGATCATCAAATGGCAAATACACGTAATCGCCTAAAAATGCCGCCGATGGATTGGAAACTATGGTTTCCGCCTCGGCTGAAGCGATCCCCTGCACTTCGAAATAAGCATCTTGCGCCCCAATGCGGATCACATCTCCGATCCGCAAATTCAGACTCGACTCGCGCGCCATATTATTGGCAATCACCACCGGGCGCGGATCGTCCAGTGTACCGGCAGCATCCGTATTGGCGTTCGCGTAAAATTCGGTCAGCGTCAGCTCGGCGGGTTCGCGTAAATAGATCGTGTCATAAAAAGGATAGTATTCCGGCTCAATAAATAACACCTGCCCGGTTGCTGCCGTTTGCCCTTCACCATCCACTATTGGCAGAATCGACGCAAAATATTCCATGCGTCCCACCGTCAAATCGACACCCTCATCAGCCGCCCATACGCGCATCGCTGCGAGCGCATCCGCGTTAAAGACCGATGTACGCTGCGTGGACAACTCGATCAACTCCGGCACGCCGCGCGAAGCATAGACCCGTATATCGCTGCGATTCAGTTCAGCCAGACTCGTAGTCAGCTTATCCCCGACCATAAACGCCAACGAACGCAGCGCCACCACTGCCGCAACGCCTGTCGCCACACACACCAATGCAAACATCGTCCGCCCGCGATTACGCCACATGTCGCGCAGCGAATGTTTAACGGAAAATCGCAAAAATTTGACCAACCCGCGCCAGTTCATGCTGCCCATCCTCACTCCCAGTGTAATCTTGTTCAATGATAAAAATAGAACACTACCTCGCTTCCCCCTCTCCGTGATTGGAGAGTGGACCAGGGGGTGAGGTGACAATCTGCCCATCCACCAATTCCAACACGCGCCCCATTTCGCTCGCCAATTCGGGATCATGTGTTACCAGGATCACGGTAGTGCCGGTTTCGCGCCACACGTCACGCAGCGCCTCGATCACCACTTCGGATGCTTTCGAGTCCAGATTCCCGGTGGGTTCGTCTGCCAACAACAAGGGGGGATTATTCGCCAATGCACGCGCAATCGCCACGCGCTGCTGCTGACCGCCAGAGAGTTCCATTGGACGGTGCTTCAGACGATCCCCTAAACCCAACAGTTCCAACAACTCGCGCGCGCGTTGATCAGGATTAAACTTCGGCTTATCCGCAAACAGAATCGGCAGCGCGACATTTTCCAGCGCGGTCAGCGTCGGAATCAGATTGAAGAATTGGAACACAAATCCGATCTTCTGGTTCCTGACCTCTGTCAAACGCCCTTCGCTCATATTCGTAATGTCCACGCCATCGATCTCGATCCGGCCCGTTGTCGGCGAATCCAATCCGCCGATCAAGCCTAATAGTGTGCTTTTTCCACTCCCCGATGGCCCCACAATGCCAACCATCTCATTCTCGTAAATTTCCAGATCGATTCCACGCACCGCATGAACCACGACCTCACCTAGTGGTAAATCTTTGGTGAGATTCGTCGCGCGCAGCACGACTCGCTCATTCGTTTCAGTCATCAATGACCATCCTTACCTGGCACATTCGCCCATCAGCGCGCGACCTCACCCTCGCTGTCGCTCGACCTCGCCCGCGCGCCTCACCGCCGCAGAGGTCGATCCTACCTCAAAGTACACGCCTCATCATAAAATCGCTTGCTTTTAATCAGATTTCCGCCTTTACCGGGCCACAATCCGCCGCTTTCCCTTCGCTTACATTTTCCAATCTTGACCAGCGCCCGCTCAGTTGCTATGCTCTACGTGGCTCGATCTATCGTAAAACACAAACTTAACCTATGCTGGAGGCTTTATGCGCGTCCGCTATTCAACCCTCATCACACTCAGCGTGATCGTTGTACAGCTTCTTTTCATCGTTCCAACAACGTCCGCCTTTCCTGGCGATCAACGCGACGAAACATGCGCCGCCCGGATCAATGCCGCGATTGCGGCCACTCCCCCAGGCGAAACGCCCGTTTATCCTGACGACTGCCTTGAGGATATCGGCATGAGCGCGATTGAACTGCGCGCCGCCGAAGCTGAAATGCGTCGTGAACCTACACCAAACGTTGTCCAGGTTCCTTATCAGGAAGACAAAGTCTGGACTCGTGCCTATCGCCGCATGATCGGTGAAGTGACCATCTACGACGCTCCCAACGGCAACGTTATTGGCGGTCTGGATGCAGGCTACAATTACGTGACCGTCATCAATGAAAAAGACGGGTTTATCCAGATTAATTACGGGCAGTGGGTCGAATCCGAACACATCACCTGGGCAGATGTTTCGGAATTTTCCGGCGTGGAAATGGTCGAACAACCCAAGCGCCCCTTTGCCTGGATGCTGGCGGAAGAACGTCCCAGTCTTGTACCCGGCGGCGAACCCTACGAGGGTTATGAGATTATTCCCCGTTACACGCTGATGAGCATTTACGGCGTGGAATATGTCGATGGTTGGCGCTGGTATCTGGTGGGACCCAATCAGTGGGTGCAGCAAATTCGCGTTTCGAAGGTCCAGCCCACTGCCCGCCCGGAAGGAGTCGGCCCGGATGATCGCTGGGTAGCGGTTGATCTCTACGAACAGACCGCCGTTGCTTACGAAGGTGACAAAATGGTCTTTGCGACTCTCATGTCATCCGGTTTGCCGCAGTGGGGCACGCCTGAGGGCTTATTCCAGGTCTATGATCGCTTCGAATCCACCCGCATGAGCGGCGCAGAAGGCCAAGCCGACTTCTATCGCATCGAAGAAGTACCCTATGTGATGTATTTCGACGGTGACATCAGCTTGCACGGCACGTACTGGCATGATCGCTTCGGCTACCGTCAGAGTCACGGCTGCGTCAACCTCTCAATCATGGATGCGTGGTGGTTCTACGAATGGACTAACGCCGAGGAGTATCATGATGTGTGGGTCTACGTCTACAGCAGTGGCGCATACCGCACCGATCTCCCCAGTTGGGCGCGACGCTAACCTTAATCCGCATACCAAAATCTGTAGGGGCGTATGGCGATACGCCCTTTTTTACGCCTTGATCGCAATCCCGGTTGCCCCTTCTCTGCTAAATCGACTATCATAGAACTCGACCAGATTTCGCTTTTCTTTGTGATCTTTGTGCCTCTGTGGTGAAAAAATATGGCATCCGAACCAACCACCAATCCGATCAAATTTGCGATAGCCGCGCTTCTCGTCTGCACCCTACTCGCCGTCGCCGCCGGGATGATCATCCCGTTCGATGTGGATCAACCGCTCACCATACAAATGTTGGCGGGTGACGCCGCAATTCTCATAGATGATAAAACGCCCGATCCACTGCTCACCGGGGCGCAAACCGAACTTGATCCCGGCCAAACGATTCAACTGCAACCGGGCAGCGAAGCCTCTATCACTTTCACGATCAACAAAGGTCGCGCCCAACTGACCGGCCCGACCACGCTCACGCTTATTGAATCCTATCGCCGCGCAACCTCACTTGGTCACGCATTTGGTAGTTTTTCCCGCGATTATGTTCTCACCCTGGCCCAAACACAGGGCACAGTGCGGTATATCTTCGCCAACACCTCGCCCGCGCTGGATGAGATGCAGGTCACGATCCAACTCCCTGACGGCAACTACATCCCCTTTGCCACCCATCCCTGCTGGACTATCACGGTTGATACAAACGGACACTCTACCGCCAACACCATCCAATGCCCCTCGATCAGTAGTAAAACACACTAATCGCGCGGCAGATCATCGCCCATATCGACCTTGATTTCGCTGGTACTATCAAAAGGATTCTCGCGCGGCGGATCGGTTCGATCAACATCAAATTCCATCCGGGCCGGATCAGTGATCCCGCCCAGATCATAATCAGTCGCGCCGCCCATCCCATCCGCAATCGTCGCCATATCACGCGGCGATTGGACCGCCGCCGTCGCCAATGCCGAGAGCAAAAACGCCAACCGGCGGCTGTCTACCGGCTCTGACTGCCATTCCATCATACGAAGCGCGAGCAGCGCCTGCGCAATAAAATATTCAGTCCACTGATCTGGTCCCACCAAACACGCTTCCGCCACCGCGCGGATCGTCTTAACCGCGTCAAACGCCGCACTCGGTATATGTTCTATCTGGCAAAATTGATCCTCGCCGCGATTAATTGCATGGACCATCGCCACAATGTCCCACATCCCCTCCCAACCAGACGCGGGAACCATTTGCGCGACGATCTCGATCAGTAAACTCAATTCCAACAGCGCCCAGTCAAACAGCGTATGGCCTTCACGTACCCAGGCAAAATCGATCAACCAGGCATCACCCAATGGCCCCACCAGGATATTTCCCAGGTGCATATCGCCGTGAATCGTTGAGAGATAGCCGCTCACCTGCCGGTCCAACAAATTACTGATCGACATGATCGGATTAGGCAAATCCGGCACAAAACTGTGCTGCGAAGGAACAATGCCGCGCCGCAGGTCAAAATAGGGTTCTAATTTCTGCAAGGAACGCATCAGCAAATCGTTGCGGGTACTCACCACGCGCCCCAAAATGCGATCCACCACTTCCCCGCGAATAAAGGTCGCATCCGTGATGCCTAGCCCGCGCACCAACACTTTACTCGCCCGGTTGATCGCTTCCGGCTGTGCGCCAGCCGCCAACTGCACTTCATCTTTCGCCTGGCTGAACTTCTGGACCACAAACCCGTTCAGCCCTACAATTTCGCCCGGATAAATATCATCGCGGCGACTCCAGGAGCCAAGTGGACGCAGTTCATGCCCCGTCGCCCCGACCTTCGCCTCTTTAACCGCTTCCACTACTAAAGCCGGGGGCAGCACATGCTCATATTCACGCCAAACCGCGAAGCGATAAGGCTGCGGTTGCTGCCACCAGGATGGTCCCAACGCTTCAAACAGCCCTTTCACAAACCGGGACAACTCCCCAATCCCACGCTGCCGCGCCACCTCGCGCAAACTAATTGGATCGGTATCCTCGATGCGGCCCACAAAGGTATATTTCAATCCCCCATAACGGCAGTCATCCGGCACAACAGGCGGATCCAATAATCGCGCCGAAGCCGCCGGCAGGGTCCCTTTCACATGCAGATCGTAGCGCCGCCGCTCATACAAGATCGCGTGCCGGTCATCAATCTTAACCACCACCGGCGCATCCATTAGCCCTTCCACACGCTCTGGCCGGACCAACAATACACGCGCCCCACTGTTCCCATCGTTCAGATCACGCACGACATGCACTTCGCCATAGCTGCGAAACATCAATTGCAACACCTGCATCTCGTCATGATCCAACTTGACCTTGCCCACAATTGCCACTTCGGGCGGCTGTGCCTTGAGCGGCATCGTCCAATTCGCCGCCGTGCGCCGTAACCGGACAGGATCAGCGCCCATTTCATGCAGCACCCGGATCACAGCACTGTCGTTTTCATCCATAATCGCCAACAGCAAATGCTGTTCCGTCACTGGTTGCAAACCGGCGTAACGCTGGGCCATATCCAATACCTGTCGCGCGCGCGGTGTTTCCGGGAATCCCGGCCAAAACCGCCGGTTCTCATAACGCCCGACGGTTTCACGAATGCTGTAACGCACAAAACGCGGTGACAAATCGTGATGCACCAGCACCGCCGATGTCAGACCATTCTCAAGCTGCGTCAAGGCAATAAAGAGATGCTCCACGCCCACAAAAAAATGATATTGTTTGGCCGACTCCCGGCGTGCCAAAGTTTCAATATCGGACAAACTCACATGGCCCGTTGTCATGATTCATCCTCCCCATCCGCCTGAATCCGCATCCAGGTACGTCCCAACCGGAACAATTGCCCACGTCCAACAAAAACGGGTTCTTCGATTCGCGTTTTGCTTCTATCCAAAAATGTACCGTTCAGGCTGCCGACATCTTCCAGCACAAAGCGACCATCGGGCTGCATCCGCAAATAGGCGTGCCGCCGCGACACCTGCGTATCAAACGGAATGCTCACATCGCATTCTTCGCGTCGTCCAAATAGAATCGACCAGGTACCATCCGACCCCAATTGTCCGTCACGCACCTGGTCTAAATAAAGCACTTGTCCATCATCCGGCCCACTCATCACCATGATCGCCAAGTCCGCCATAGATCATTACCTCCCCTACCCCATGTCGCTTTTTTATACTGTGTCATCAGCCGCCGGCAGCCAAAAACCAAATGTGCTGCCGGTTCCTGGCGAACTCTCAAACCACACTTTGCCCCCATGTCGTTCGATCACGGTTTTGACCAGGCTAAGCCCTAAACCTGTTCCCCCGATGTGATCCGTCCCTGGTTCCTGCGCGCGATAAAAACGCTCAAAGACGCGCGATTGGCGCTCCGGCGAGATACCGTACCCATTATCCTCGACCTGAAATTGCAATCGTCCATTATGATAGGTCAGTTGAACCTCAACATAACCCTCTTCTGGCGTGTACTTAATCGCATTACCGACCAGATTCGCCACCGCCTGCCGTAGTTGAGTTTCACTCCCATCGACATCAGGGGTGTCGGACGCGCGCTGCAACACCAGGTTTTGCTGCTTCAGAGCAGCGCTGGATCGTTGTGCTTCAACTACATCCAAGACCACACCGCTAAAATCAACTTTGCGCCATGCGCTCTCCCGCTCGCTCTCAATCCGTTCTAAAGTGAGCAAATCCTCCAAGAGTGATCGCATTGTCTGCGTACCACGCCGCAGATTTTCCAGGTAATGTTCGTATTGGTCGATGACGCCGCTCTCAGCCAACCCCATCGACAACAACTCGATATAACCCATAATATTATTGAGCGGATTCCGCAAGTCATGTGATGCCATCCGAATCATTTCAGATTTTAGGCGTTCGAGTTCCAATACTCCACTGAACAGGATCGACTGACGCAAAGCAATCGCTGCCTGACTCGCCAGTGTTTCCGCCTTGAACACATCGCTCGTTGTGAACATGCGATCATGGCGACCTTCCATCACCGTTGCCAACCCGATCAATTCGTCTTGTGACACGAGCGGCATCAAGACCATCGCATGAATCCGATCATTCAATAATTGCCAGCGATCCTGATCCGAAATGGTCGGATCAACTGCACGCAGCACTAACGGATGCTGCTGATCAATCGCGGTTTGGAACGCCGGAAACGAATCCAACCGGATCACCTGCTGTACGTCCGGCAAAAGTTCCTCTGCATTCCGTGCGGTTCCGACCTGATAAACCGCCAACACCTGCACCGCCGCTTGTTCGGGCTGATAGTCATAGATCACCGCACTCGAACACTCTAACGTCACGGCCATTGCCTGCGCCATCCGTTGCAGCATGGCATCGCGCTCTAATGTCGAGGTGATCGTGCGGCTGGCGGTATATAACACCGTCATATCATCCGCCATCTGTTCGGCCTGCCGGAACAAACGCGCATTATCCAACGCCACCGCCGCGCGCCGTCCCAGACGTTCCAAAAACGTCACATCCGTATTACGAAACGCCTCTTCGCGGGTCGTCGCCAGCGCCACCACGCCCAACACTTCGCCGCGCATCATCAACGGCACGGCCAGCAGCATTGACGCTTCCGGCAAAAACCCCAGATAATCCGGGTCATCCATCACATTACGAACAAACTGTGTTTTGCCGGTCCGCGCCGCACGCCCGATAATGCCGCGCTGCACCGACATCGGATTCTGCTCGGTGTAATGGAACGCATCCGCGTTGACGTAACCCATTTTAATGGACAGCACCAAACCGCGCTTATCATCTGTCATCAGCATCAGCAGACCCGTATCCGCGCCGGTCCGCCGCAAAGCCCAATCCATCGTCAGCGTCATGATCCGCCGGATGTCGAGATGTGTGCCCAACTCACGATCCGCGCGATGCATCATCGACAGTTCTTCAACCTGTTCAGCCAACGCTTCCGCCGCCGTTGATGTTGCCGCGAGCAGCCGGGCATTCTCCACAATATATGCTGCCTGACTGATCAAAATATCAATAGGTCGCAGATCATCCGGCGTGGGTCGCCGCCCATCAACCGGCCCCTCTAACCGGATCACGCCCGAAACACGATCCTGCCCTAAGCGCAACGGCGCAAACAAGACATCATTTGCTCCCCACAGTGGCCCATCATCCTCGCGCACAAAATACAAACCCTCGACGCGAAAATGATCCAGCGCACGCGCCATAAACTGCGTCCAGATTTGCGCCGGGACCACATACGGCCCATAATCCTGAGTAGATTCCTCCGGCACACCCACCGTGATGAAATGTTCCACTTTAATCTCATCACTCTCGTCGTCATCGACAAAAAGTGATACAACCACCCGCCGCCATCCCAGTGCGGCCAATGATTCGGACACTTTGCGTAGATTTGCGTCAATATCCGGTTCTTCCAAAATGTGACGCATGATAGACTGAATATAACCGAGTTGTTCCTGCCCCTCACGCAGCGCCGACTGCAACTGATCCGCATCAGCTATCGTCTCAGGTCCCGCCCAGGCAACCGCCACATGCTGCGCCAGCACGTAAGCCGCTTGAATATCGACCTCGGTAAATTCCCGATCCGCCGCCTCATCTGCCACCACTAATACGGCCTGCACCCGTCCGCGCCAGCGTAAAGGCAGCGTCATCCCGGCTGCATAACCAGCTTGCACAAACGCGCCGCCTGTCTCACGCCATGCCTGTCCTGTTAAGCGTCGCCCCATCTGCGCGACTGCCCCGATCCCGCCAACGCCCACCGCCCACCGCGTCGGAAACATTTCAGGCAAAGGCGGGCAAGTCGCCTGTAGCTGCACGACATCATGATTCACCCGCCAGAAACTCACATGCGCCCCAGCCAATAAACCGCTTACCGTCTCTACTAATCTTAGTAGAATACGCTCATGTGATTCTACCCCCGAAATTTGGGTGGATAGTCGTTCTAAAGCATCTAGCACGCGCCCAGGCTCAAGCATATAAATCCCCCGCATTTATTCGCCGATAATTTGCACCACCAGGCTGCGCTGGCGTGCGCGGTTATCAAAATCAACATACACAATCTGCTGCCACGTCCCCAACGTCATCTGCTGGTTCACAAATGGCACGGTTAACGACGGACCCAACAACGCTGCCCGTACATGGCTATGCCCGTTGCCATCACCCCACCGCATATTATGCAGGTATTCTCGATTCGCTGCTGCAATTTCATCAAAGAGACGTTGAAAATCTTGTACGGCCCCATTCTCAAACTCGATGGTAGTCAAACTGCTGGTTGCACTCGGACAGAATACGGTCACGATACCGCTTGTCAGTTCGCTGTGCTGGATCGCCTGCGCCACTTCGCGCGTAATATTCACCACCTGACCATTACCCTGGGTACGCAGTTCAATTGAAGCAGTTTTAATCATTGGCCGCTGATCCTGATAAGCTTAAGTAAGGGCAGGTTTGTTCGAACCGGCGGTTCGCACCCGCCCTGTAATTCATGAAATCCACATCCAACCGCTCTATTCGCCATCCTTCAATTTGGCGGCGATCAACTCAATCGGATGCACCGCGCGCCGGTCTGCGCCGTGCTCGATCTGTTCCCGGCACGAAACGCCGCTTGCTACGATAACCGCATCTTTCGCTTCGCGCACGGCGGGCAACAAACGCTGCTCTCCAATTGCCATTGACAGTTCGTAATGTTCTGCCTCAAAACCGAAACTTCCAGCCACACCACAGCAGCCATCATCCAATTCCGTAATCGAGCAGTTCGGCAGCAGCCCTAACGCCCGGTGTGCCGCACCCGTACCCCACAGCGCCCGTTGATAACAGTGCCCGTGCATCACCACTTCGCACGGCGTATCATCAAAAGTCAAATCGGCTAACTGACCCGCGTCAGCCGCCTCTGCCAGCCATTCCTCAACCGTAATGACAGCCGCCGCTACCCGCTTGGCATCGTCGCGCAGTTCTGCTGGAACCAGATCGGGATATTCATCACGGAACGCCGCCGCACAACTCGGCTCGATCAACATAAAACGTTCGCCCCGCGCCACCGCCGGCGCCATCCGTTTCACGTTTTTGATCGCCAGCTTACGCGCGTCGTCTAACATTCCCTTTGAGATAAACGGACGCCCGCAGCAATCCAACTCGCGCGGCCCCCAAACCTCAACCTCAAACCCGGCCTGATCCGCCACTTTTAAGGCTGCTTTTCCCAGGTAAGGATAATTGTACTCAGTGTAGGTATCCGCAATGAGAATCGGCCCCTTGCCCTTATTATACCCTGTTGCTACCTTCTCGTAATGTTTTTTATACCAAACACTAAATCGTTCGCGGGCGAATAAGGGTAATTGGCGCTGCGTAGCCACTCCAATCTGCCCAAACGCCCACCGCGCCGGAGCCGATGTCAGGACCATATTCGACACCAACGGTATCAAACTCCCCAACTGATTCAGCCGGTGAATATTGCCAAAAATACGGGAGCGAAGCGGGATACCGTGTTCGTCATAATAGGCGGCGGTGAAATCCGCTTTCAATCGCGCCATATCCACCCGTGAGGGACACTCCGCTTTACACGCCTTGCACGAGAGGCACAAGTCCAGCACCTTTTTCACACTCTCATGTGACAGCCCTAACGCCCCCAATTGACCGCTCATCGCCAGCCGGAGTGCATTCGCCCGCCCGCGCGTTGACTGGGCTTCGTCGCGTGACGCCATGTAGCTAGGACACATCACACCCACGCCCTCTTTGCGACACACTCCCGCGCCATTGCACATCTCAACGGCTGCGGCAAAACCATAATCCGCCGACCAATCAAAACGCGGCTGGGGTAACGGGTATACAATGGTATAATCCGGCCCGTAGCGCAAAATCGTCGCATCATCCATCGGCCCCACATCGATCACTTTCCCCGGATTCATCAATCCGTTTGGATCAAACGCGCGCTTAATAGTACGGAAGGCTTCGACCAGTTCCGGTCCAAACAATTTCACGCTGAATTCCCCACGCGCCAAGCCTTCGCCATGTTCGCCGCTCGTCGTCCCGTCATACTGCATCACGAGGTCTGTCGCCGCTTCCGCGATAGCCCGGTATTGTTGCAACCCTGCCACCGTCTTGAGATTCAGCAAGGGGCGAATGTGAATACACCCCGCGCTGGCATGGGCATACATTGCTATCGTTGCACCGTTGCCAGCCACAATGCGCTGTACTCCGCCGACATAATCTGCCACATGCGCCACCGGCACGGCGGCATCTTCGATAAACGGGATCGGTTTGTGCTCCCCGCGCACGCTCATCAACAGCCCCAGCCCGGCTTTGCGCACCTTCATCACATTGCCGATCTGCTTCGCATCCGTCGCAATCACCTGTGCCCCGCGAAACCCAAATGACTTCATGTGCGCCTGCAACCGCTCCACTTTGGCCGCGAGTTCAGCATCCGTTTCACCGTAAAACTCGACCATCAAAATAGCTTGCGGATTACCCTCGACAAAGGTCAACAATTTGGAATATTCAGGATGAGTGCGGGTCATATCCAGCAGCATCTTATCCAGCAGTTCTACTGCCGATGGCTTGACCGCCAAAATCGCGGGCACATCTGCCAGCGCGCCCCGCACATCATCATAGTGCAGCAGAACCAGGCGCGTTTTCGCTGGCCGATCCACCAGTTTCAACGTGGCTTCGATCACCGTACCAAGTGTTCCTTCCGATCCCACAAATAATCGCGCCAGATTCAGCGCCACCGGATCGAGCTTATTCAAAGGATACCCCGCGCAGGTGCGGAACGTTTTCGGAAAACGTTCTTGAATCAAAGCCGCATATTCGGTCAATACACCCCGCACCACACCCGCCAGACGATCCCGCTCACTGTTAGCCGGTGCGCCTTCGCCAAATGCCAACCGCGTTCCATCCGCCAGCACCGCCTCCACCGCCAGCACATGATCATCAAACATGCCATACAAAATGCTGTGCGTCCCGGTGGCGTTATTGCCCAGACTCCCGCCCACCGTCGCCCGATCCCCACTCGCCGGATCAGGACCGACCATCAACCCATAGGGCGCTACCGCCGCGTTCAAATGCCCCAATGGAATCCCCGATTGAACCCGAACCGTTTTATTCTCCGCATCGATCTCAACCACCTCACGCAAATAACGTGAGAGGTCCATTACGACAGCATAGCCCACCGTTTGTCCGGCCAAACTGCTCCCTGCCCCACGCGGCAGCAGTGGCACACCATGTCGCGCGGCAATCGTGTGCACGGCCACAACATCATCACCCGTGCGCGGAAACACCACCCCAATCGGCTCAATCTGGTAATTGCTCGCATCCGTGCTGTATAACATGCGCGACATCTGATCAAACTGCACATCACCGGCCAATGCTGCCGTGAGATCATGCGCTAATTGCTGCGGATCAAATTTCAACTGCGACTGTAACATAAGTTATTCCCTTTTCTTCCGACAAAAATAACCGCCTGTGTATCCACGCAGGCGGTTACAAAAATTCAGCTCAGATTTTCGATGCAGTCTGGAACCTACCGCAAAACCTGCTCAGTATCCGAATCGAACAAATGCATCACTGACATATTGAGCATCAAGCCCACACGCTGCCCAACATGCACTTCGGCGCGCGGGTCAATACGGGCCAGGAACGTCTTGCCGCCTTCTTCAAGGTACAAGATTTTCTCGTGTCCCATTTCTTCAACCACATCCACATTGGCCTCAATCGGCGCGGGAATAATTCCGGGCGGTTGGAAGTCGGCATGAGCAATGTTATCGGGGCGAATACCGAAGATAACTTTCTTGCCCAAGTGCGGACGATAGGTGTCGTAACGCTCTTCCGGCACAGCCACGCGGAACACACCGGAATCAATGTACATTGTGCCGCCCTCTTCGATCAATTCCGAATTATCGAAGAAATTCATGGAAGGACTGCCAATGAACCCAGCAACGAACACATTGTCGGGTTTGTCATACAGATTAGTCGGGGTGTCGATCTGCATCAGCTTACCGGCGTTCAACACGCAAATACGCTGCCCCATCGTCATCGCTTCCACCTGGTCGTGGGTCACGTAAATGAAGGTCGTGCCCAGGCGCTGGTGCAGTTTGCTGATGAAAGTACGCGCTTCAACGCGCAGCTTCGCATCGAGGTTCGAAAGCGGTTCGTCCAGCAAAAACACAGCGGGTTCACGCACAATCGCACGACCCACCGCGACACGTTGACGCTGACCACCCGACAACTGGCGCGGACGGCGATCCAGCAGTTGCTCAATACCGAGGCTGGCCGCAGTTTCACGCACGCGCTCATCAATCACTTGCTTGGGCGTGCGGCGCAAACGCAGACCAAACGCCATATTGTCATACACCGTCATGTGGGGATACAAAGCGTAGCTCTGGAACACCATCGCAATATCGCGATCTTTCGGAGCAACATTGTTCACCACGCGATCCCCGATCAAGATTTCACCTTCGGAGATCTCTTCGAGACCGGCCAACATGCGCAAGCTAGTGGACTTACCACAACCTGACGGGCCAACGAAGACTAGAAATTCGCCATCAGGAATTTCAATACTGAGATCACTGACAGCTTCCACGTCACCAAACCGTTTGTAAACACTGCGATAGGTTACACTTGCCACGATTTTTCCCTTTCATGAGGCAATATAAAATAGATATTTTTAAGCAAATACATCTAATATGCCGTATATTCGCTTAACGCCCCTATTATGACATTAGCCTCCGGTTAAGACAAATTTTCTTTTGCTTTGATCGTAGCTAATGCCGAAAGTGCCGTATCCCCGTAAAGACCATCGCTAATCCCGCTTCATTCACTACCGTGATCACTTCCTGATCCCGGATCGAGCCACCGGGCTGCACAATTGCCGTAACGCCAGCTTCCGCCGCCAGTTGAATTGCATCAGGAAACGGGAAAAATGCATCCGAGGCTAAGGCTGCACCCTGCGCACGATCACCCGCTTTAGTGATTGCCAACTGCGTGGCATCCACTCGACTCGGCAAACCGCCGCCAATCCCAACAGTTGTATGGGGCAGCGTGAGCACCACCGCGTTACTCTTGACATGCTGCACCGCGATCCAACCGAAGCGCATCGCCTGCAATTCATTGGAGGTCGGTTTGCGCTCTGAAACGACCTGCCATGTCGTCCCTTCAGGATCGCCGTTATCCGGCTGCTGCACCAAAAATCCGTGCAAAATACTGCGCACTTCAAACGGCATCGCTTGTTGGCGCGGCGGAATACGGATTAAGCGGCAGTTTTTGCGGCTGTCGCCTAAAAGCTGTTGGGCCGTTGGCGTAAAATCAGGTGCGGCCAGCGCTTCCACAAACAGCGAACCCAGCGCCTCCACAAACGCCTCATCCACCTGCCGGTTAACCGCAATCACACCGCCAAAAGCAGATACCGGATCAGAAGCCAGCGCCAGAGGAAAAGCTTCCGCCAATGATTGCGCAGTAGCAATGCCGGTTGGCGTCAGGTGCTTAACGATGACCACCGTCGGCGTTTCATAAGCGCCCGCCGCCCGCCACGCTGCATCGAGATCGAGCAAATTGTTATACGAGAGCGGCTTACCGCCTAATTTTTCGCCACCCATCGGTGTTTCGTCCGCCCCGATAGCATACAATCCCGCCTGTTGGTGTGAATTCTCTCCGTAACGCAGTTCTTGCACGCGCGTCAACCCGACAGAAAACACGTCCGGCAAAGACTGTGTATCGCCGGGCGCATCAACTTCACCCATCAAATAAGCGTGAATGGCCGTGTCATAATCGCGTGTCAGCCGGAACGCTTTCACTGCCAATTGACGGCGCAAATCGTCGCCCACTTTGCCATTTTTCCGAATCGCCGCCAGCACAACCGCATAATCCGCCGGTTCGACCACTACCGCCACGCGCGCAAAATTTTTCGCTGCCGCTCGAACCAACGTCACGCCGCCAATATCGATCTGCTCAATCGCTTCCGCCAACGTCACACCCTGCTGTGCAACTGTTGCCTGAAACGGGTACAAATTACAGATGACCAGATCAATCGGGGCGTAACTGAACTGGGCCAGTGTTTCCATATCTTCGTCGGTATCCCGCGCGAGAATCGGCGCATGAATGGCGGGATGCAGTGTTTTAACCCGTCCAGAGAGCATTTCGGGTGCTTGTGTCACCCGCTCAACCGGTGTCACAGCTAGCCCCGCCATTTCAAGCGACCGGCGGGTTCCGCCACTCGCCACCAAATCCCATCCCAGATCAACTAATCCCCGACCAAGTTCCTCTAACCCTGTTTTATCGTATACACTTAAAATCGCGCGTGGCATAGCTCCTCACTTTCCGGCAAATCGCACATAATGGGCAAACTATACCGTATCAGCCCCCTGCCCGCCCACAGCATTTTGCACAACGACAGCTGTGCAACACCTCTCTATAGAACTATATATCTAGATAAGCACCCTCCCTTACTTTCCATCTCAAAATCGCATTTTCTGCTAATTTGTATAAAGATTACAAAGTGTCTATTGACTTGGTAACGCTAACAGTGTTTCAATAAAATTAACAGTTTTACAGGTAGTTAATTCAGGAGCGCCAAAATGTACACGAATACCATTCAAGTGGGCCGGGTCATCCGGTTTGGTCGAGGTTGGGCAGATGTCACAATTGAGCAAAAAGTCCGGCGCATCAATGTTCGTCCCGATTTACTGGTCCGTGTAGGGGCGTATCTCAAAATCATCAACGAACAGGGGGTGGCCGTTCTGCCCAGTTACGAACGCCACACCTCTGATCTCCTACAGTGATCTCAGTTTCCAACATCGGATCACACGTTATATGAACCTCACAGCCGGGCCATTGCGCTCGGCTCATTTCTTGGCCCCCACCCCATACAATTTCACTACCCGAACCCCCCATAATCGTCTACAATTGATGCAGATCAAGCTAGCATACTAGAGGATTTTCCATGTCGAACGAA
>JAFGJA010000567.1 GCA_016929355.1 Anaerolineae bacterium
AATTTACTGCACCGAGCATGTACTTTGGCGCACAGCCAAATTAGCGATCAAAACATGCTGGTGATGCTTATAAGCGTGTGGGTCTTTGATCTGCTCGAACAAAAATTGAAAACCAAGCCGGGCTTGAAAATCAAAATCAAAATGGATAGTCGTCAAGGGTGGGGTGAGATAGGAGGCGATAGGATTATCATCAAACGCAACAATTGATACATCTTCCGGCACACGCAACCCGTGTTCGGCCAAAGCCCGCAATACGCCAATAGCCGTTCGATCATTAACAACCTGCAATGCCGTAAATTTTCGCCCGCGCTTCAGCAGTTCGTAAACGCCCTCATAACCGCTTTTCATATCGCGTTTTTCTGCCCCGTACTCGCCGACATAAACTGGACCAACATTGAGGCCATTTTCCTCTAACATTCTGACATATGCATCATAACGCAGCCGGGCATTGATAAACTCTAACGACCCGGTGATATGGCCGATATGACGATGGCCCAGCTCGATGAGATGCTGCACGGCGAGCCGGCTGGCGTGCTGCTGGTCAAAGCCGATCCATGTCAGCCGGGAATCGATGGCATAATCACGCCGGACCAACGGGATACCATGCGACAAACGCACCAGTTCCTTATCCGGCATCACCAACTGCGGCGCGTAGAGCATAATACCATCGACCATACGCGCCGCCGCCTCGTCGAACGTTTTAGCCAGATTCCTGAGCGTGCAATCCGCGATAACAGCCGAATACCCGGCCTGTTTAACCGGTTGGGTAAACTGCGTCACATCAAGATGAAACGCCGCGTCAAGGGTAATAATCTGGATGGTGTTTGAATGTTGGGTGGTCAACATCTGGGCGGCCAGATTACGCTCATAGCCCATCTTTTCCATAATTTGCAGCACGCGCGCGCGGGTTTTAGGGGCAACTTTGGGGTGATCGTTCAATACGCGCGAAACAGTCTGATGTGACACGCCAGCCTCACGCGCAACATCACGGATAGTTGGACGACGATTTTGAGATTGATCGGTCATATCTACATAATGTCCAAAATACAAGAGCGAATCAGCATGATGGCTGTGACGTTTGCGCGGGAATAAATGGGGGTGTACCCCCGTGTTATCAGTAACTTATTTTATACCACAAATTTTATTGCGCAGCGATGAATATGCAATTCAGCACACTTTTTACGGTCAAATTCCTATCGAAGTGACCCTAAAAGCCATGTTAGCAGTAACATCTTTTATCTGGAACAGGTGGAAAATGAAGCGCGGGAACGCGACCAAAAGTAAATGCAGACACAAAAAATACGACCCTGGGGAGCATCCCAAGGTCATTTGCGCCTGACTTATATCGTTGATTTAAAGAGTGCCAAGGACCAGACTTGAACTGGTGACCCCCGGATTTTCAGTCCAGTGCTCTACCAACTGAGCTACCTTGGCGAAGTGTCGTTATTGTAGCGTGTTTTTCGCGCGTGTCAACGGTAAAATAAGTGTGAACGAATAAATAATGACAAATTGCAGGAAGATCATGCCTTTAAATTACACGCAGTTGAGCAAAACCGTTTCCCATGCTTTGCGCCATGCGCCCGCCTTATACCATCTCGAACTCGATACCGAAGGTTGGGTAGCGGTTGAGGATTTGCTGGCCACCCTCCAGTCTCACCGCCGTGATTGGCGCAATGTAACTGAAAGCGATTTGATCACGATGATGGCGAACGCTACGAAACAACGCTTTGAACTCCGCGACGGCAAAATCCGCGCCTACTATGGTCATTCCGTCCCCCAACCCATCCAGCGCACCCCGGTTGAGCCACCGGCGATTCTCTATCACGGCACGGCCCCGGAAACCGCCGCGATCATTCTCAAAGAGGGATTGAAATCGATGAATCGGCAGCATGTGCATCTTTCGACTGATCAAGCTACTGCGCAGATGGTCGGCGCGCGTCATGACTCCCAACCTATCATTTTGGAGATTCAAGCGCTCGCCGCACACCGGGCAGGCATTGCGTTTTATGCAGGCAATGAAGATGTGTGGCTCGCAGAGGATATTCCCGCCGATTTCATAAAAAGACCTTGACCTCGACCTGATCATGCCATAATCTAGACCCAAGTTTATTTTATTAACGAGAGGCAACCATTGCACCATGCAACATCCCCTCACATCTGAACACATCGAACGCGCGCTGGATCGCGTTTTACTATCTGTGCAAAAACCGGGCCGTTATGTCGGCGGCGAATTTAACAGCGTAGTCAAAGCGTGGGATGAGGTCGATTTCCACGCGGTATTTGCGTTTCCTGATATTTATGATCTCGGCATGTCCAACCTGGGGTGGATGATCCTTTACGGGATTCTCAACGATCAGCCCGATATGTTTGCGGATCGGGTCTTTAGCCCCTGGTCGGATATGGAAGCGGTCATGCGGGCGGAAAACATTCCGCTTTATGGGCTGGAGAGCAAACAGCCGATCCGCAATTTTGACTTGCTGGCGATCAGTTTGCCTTACGAACAACTTTATACGAACGTTCTCAATATGTTCGATCTGGCAGGTTTGCCGCTTCATGCAAAGGACCGTGACGAGTCGTACCCGCTCGTCCTGGCCGGGGGACACGCGACCTATAATCCCGAACCGATGGCGGATTTCATCGATGTTTTTGCCATTGGCGAAGGAGAAGACATTATCCTTGACGTGAGCCGCACCCTGCAAGCCATGCGCGGCGCATCACGCGCAGCCCAGTTGCATGCATTGGCGCAAATTGAAGGCATTTACGTACCGCGTTTTTATGATGTAACCTATCACGCTGATGGCACAGTCGCCGCCGTGACAGCCAATACATCGGATGCCCCGCCATTCGTGTGCAAACGGATCGTGCCCGTGCTGCCGCCGCCGTTCACCCGTTTTCTGGTCCCGCATGTCGATACCGTTCACAACCGCGCCCCGATTGAGATCATGCGCGGCTGTACGCGCGGCTGCCGGTTTTGCCACGCGGGAATGGTCACCCGCCCGGTGCGCGAACGCACCGTAGAGGAAGTCATCGCCGCCGCCGAAGAAATCGTCCGTAATACGGGTTTTGAGGAATTGGGCTTACTCAGCCTGTCATCCTCTGATTACACACATGTCATGGAGTTGGTAAAGACGATTGGCGAACATTTCGCGGGTGAAAATCTCGGCGTGAGCCTGCCAAGTCTGCGCATCGAATCGGTGAGCGTGGATTTGATGGACGCTTTGCAGGACACGCGCCGGAGCGGATTCACCTTCGCACCGGAAGCCGCCACCGAACGGATGCGTGACATCATCAATAAATCCGTGCCGGATGAGCAGTTGCTTGCCACCGCCCGCGAGGTATATTCGCGTGGCTGGCTGACGATCAAGCTCTATTTCATGATCGGACATCCGAGCGAAACCTTAGAGGACGTGCAGGCAATCATCGATCTCGCCAAAGCAGTGTTGACCGAGGGCTACAAAATTCACGGCAGAAAAGCGAAAGTTAACGTCGGCGTGAGTACCTTTGTGCCCAAACCCCATACCCCATTCCAATGGGTTTCAGTCGATACACTCGACCAGATTCACGCCAAGCAAAATCTGCTCAAAAAGCACCTGCGCGGCTCCGGCTTGCATCTCAAATGGAACAAACCGGAAGAAACCCTGCTGGAAGCCTTCCTAAGCCGGGGGGATCGCCGGATGGGAGCCGTGATTCAGCGCGCGTGGGAACTGGGCACGAAGTTTGATGGCTGGCAGGAACATCACGACGAGATTGCCTGGCAACGTGCGTTTGATGAAACCGGGCTGGCGATGGACTTCTACACGCACCGCCAACGCTCTACCGATGAGGTATTCCCCTGGGATCATATTGATGTCGCGGTCAAGAAAAAGTTCCTGCTGGAAGATTACACGATGTCGCTCACGGGGGAAACGCGGCAAGACTGCCGGAATCAATGTTTCGCGTGCGGCATCCTGCCCAAGTTCAAAGAGTTACGCATGGCAACGCCTGCCGATGCGTGGCAATGCCCGCCCGTCATCCCACGCGAAAAACGTCGGGCAACGGTAAAACTGTAACCCTGAAAAAATCGAGTCTATACGAGGGCGTATAGACTCAGTAGACCGCAACGGATGAGTGCGGTTTGAAAAATGGGGACATTGGGATACCTTTTTGTTTGCGAAAACCG
>JAFGJA010000568.1 GCA_016929355.1 Anaerolineae bacterium
CTGCGCCCGCACTTAGAACCAGCGAAATCGGCGGAATGGGCATCGATCCAAGCGGGCGATTACCAAGCGCCGCCGCGAGTGGCCCAAAATGCGCCATCACCCGCATAAAGACAAGGCTCAAGAGCGGCCCAGCCGCGATCCCGATCAGGCCCAATGTTCCCACCGTCACCGCCTGCAACCCGACCAACTGCGCCGCGCTCCCGCCCCGGCTGACTATCGCGCTCCATTCCGGCCCCTGCTGTGCGAGGACAAGCGCCACGGTATGGATCAGGTGATAGAACAGCAGGATCAGAATCGCGCCGGAGAGCAAAATCACCGGACCTTCCGTATCAGATACATCACCCGCATAGGCGCTGAGAATCTGCCCGACACCCGTCAAGACGGATATGCCCGGATGGTACGCGCGCAAGCGATTCGGCAGCAGCGCGAGGCGATCCCTGACATCGGTCAGGTTGTCCGCGCGGATCGTGGCCGGGTCAATGTCGATTTCGTAGATGTAGCTGTCACCGGGCGTGACGGGCGCGATCCAGTCCGTATACGCTTCGGGGATCGTCGCCATGCCGTAATCCCAGCGCGTCGTCACCGGGTCCACCTGCACCGTGACGCCTTCCAGAAACATGTGATTCCCGACCCAGAAGGAATCAGTCGGGTTTTGGGGTTCGACAATGCCCACCACCACCAGAATCGCCACCTTGCCCGATCCGTCCGGCTGGCGCGTGCCCAACACCCACCGATCCCCTAACGCGAGATCGCCCTGCTCCGCCACCGCGCGCGTGACCACGATCTCCACCTGTCCCTGGCTGTAGGGACCAATCCCGCGCATTTGTTGTTCGGCATCGCTGAGTCCGGCGGTGGAGACTTCGCTTGGCGGCGGCAAACGCACCGGCCAACGCCCCGCAACCAGCGTCAGGATTTCGTCCATATTGGCAAATGCGAACGGTTGGAAAGCATGATCCAGGCGCGGCGAATCGGCCCAGACCTCTTCGCCGTAGCGGTAATAATAGCCGCCGGTTGCCAATCCTGCGCCCCCGCCGCCGCTCTGGAACTGTGGGGCGCTGTAATCGGCGCGGATGGTGTACCGGAAACCGCGCGCCAGATGGCCGATTTCCTCATCCAGCACGGCCTGCGCCGCCGGTGACAGCGCTTCGCCAGCCAGCACCAATTCGACCTGCATCTGCTGCGGATCGGCGTTATCCAGTTCGAAACGCAAGCCGACCTCGGTCACGGCGCGGATGTAAAACGGTCCCAACGCGAAAAAGCCGGTCAGCAGACATATCGCCAGCAGCAGAATCGCCAGGGAGCGCCACTGCTGACGCATCCGTTTCAGGATGAGGATAACGATCAAAAACGTCTTCCTTGTGATTTAGAATTCATCGGCGGGCAGCATGATCCCCGCGTCACCCGGCGGGATCGTGAATTCGGTTCCGCTTTCGCCCGTTAGCAGATTGGTATGGAGCGCATCAAACTGCACCGACGCCGCTTGCTCTGTCGCAATGATCACGCTGCCCGCCGCAAAATCCCGGCGGTATACGCCTGCGTCAAATGTGAAGGGGCCGAGCGGCTCACCCAGAACAATGTGATCGTATTCGGACCGCCACCAATCCGCCACCCCGCCATGATCGCGCGAACCATAGTCAAAGGCAAAATAGGTGTTGTCCAGCAGCAGACTCGCCGCGATCCCGGTACGAAAGCGCGGCCCATCCACGATCCCGGTATCATCGGTATCCACCGCAAAAACGACGATGTGCGGCGCTTGTGTCGTTGCAAGCGCGCGTTGGGCCGAAGCCAAGCCCTCTGGCAGATCGGCTCCCCAACTGCCCAGGAAATTTTCCAGCACATAACCGTTCAAATGCGCCGGAAAAGGCGAATCCGCCGCGAAATCATGCCCGGCATTAGCGATGATCCATTTGTCATCAGGTACGTGATCCTGAATGAGACTCAGCAATTCATCCTGTGCCGTGATCCAGGTGGTCGCATCCAACGGTACAGCTACGCCGCCGGATTGCGCACCATCACAGAAGGGATAAGCGTCCAGCATATCGATGACAATCCCGTCGTGCTGCGGTTGGTGCGCTACTGTATCGTAAAAGGCCAGGATCAACGCCTGCCATTGGGGATGGCGTGGGTCCATCGCGTAGATGTCCGCCCAACCGGGCGGCGAACAACGCCGGTCCAGCGCACCATCGCCGTTATCGTCAAACATCAGGTACATATCCTCGGTGATCTGAAGCGGGCCGTTGGCATCGCCCCCATTGGCGACGGTGACGAGAAATTGCAACCAACCCGGATTGTCCCACACCCAAGTATGCGTGAGACCACTCAACAGGGACACTGAGGGATAGCGCTCCTCGATTGCGGCGGCTTCTTGCGGTTCGAACCAGCCGGTCATGACCAGATCGTAATTGGCGGTTTCGTGGGCAAGTAACTCATCTTTTTTCGCCAACCACAGCGCCAAACGAACCGTGCGCTGGGGGTTTTCCTGGGCGCGGATTGTGTGGACCGCGCTGCCGTTGATACTAAGAATAGCGATCAGGACGAATACGACACAAATAACGGTGAACTTTCGTTTTGTGGTCATTTTTTCGTTTCCTTTCTAAGCGTTCATTCATCCCCCAGGCGCAGCGCCCGCGCCAACGCCAACTGCCGCACCAGGACCAGACTCGATACCAGTACCAGCCCAAACACCCCCACCATCAACAGCGCGTATTCGATCAGGCGGCGGGTTTCAATACGCACCACAAACGGCGGTGTGATCCCTTCCCCCGCCGCACCGAGCGCCAGCGTCGGCACGACCTGCGCGGCCAGCGTCCAACCGAGAATCGCGCCCAACACCGCCCCGGTGATCATCACAAAAACCTGTTCCAGCGCCAACCCGCCCACCACGCGCCGCGACGAAAGCCCCAACGCGCGCAGTACGCCCAATTCGGCCCGGCGTGCCTGCGCGGTCAAGCCAGCATAGGTCAGC
>JAFGJA010000569.1 GCA_016929355.1 Anaerolineae bacterium
ACCCGGACCTGAAGGGCTTCTTCGGCGCGAACGAAGGCTCGATCATCGGTGTGTTGAACGCCGTGACCGAACTCGGCATGGAAGGTCAGATCGTGGTTATCGGTTACGACAGTGGTCTCCAGCAGATGGAAGCGATCCGCGCGGGTACGGAAGCGGGCGCGATCACCCAGGACCCGATTGGGATTGGTTACAAGTCGGTTGAAGCGGCAGTTATGGCGCTGCGTGGCGAAGAACTCGAAGAGGAAATCGACACCGGGTTCAAGTGGTACGATGCCGAGAATATCGACGACGAAGAAATCCAGGCCGTGCTGTACGAATAAGCGAAACGTTAGTCTTTAAGCTGTAACGCACAATCCCCCGGTTTGCGCCGGGGGATTTTTTTGGACAGGTGGGTTGTTTAAGTTTTTGCTTGGCAGTCGCACGATTGCAAAACGGCCTCACCCCTCATCCCTTAACCCCTTCTCCCCTCTCCATCCGAGACGTTAATTGTCTTGCTGCTCGCTCGACAAAAACTATGGAGAGGGGGAGTCTTCGTCGCAAAGAACTGATGGAGAAATCAATTCAAAAACGCCTCATGTAGGGGCGACCAACGTGTCGGCCCAGGGCGAATACATGACGAACCGCAGGTTCGCGTTCGCCCCTACGTGATCAGGCGGAATCTATTTGATTTCTCCATTAGTTGGTCTACTCAATCTCCCCGTAAAATGGCAGCCGGTATGCCCGGTAACTGATCTCTGAGGGGGGCAGCGAGAGTTCAAATACCACTTCACCCTCTGGCGTGACTTCCGACGCGGTGACGCCCTCCGAACTGCCCCAACCGATGAACGTGTTGCCATTGGCTAAACGCTGCACCGATCCCATCCCGGCGGCGTATTGTCCGTTCGAGTAGGACCAGACGAGTGTCGCGGTGCGCGCTTCTTGATCGAGTTCATATTCTACGGCGCGCGATTCGCGCGGCTCATGCGCGGTCCCGTTATCAAATAACAACAGATTACCATTCGGCAAAATGACCGGGTGATGCTGCGCGGAAAAGCCGTTGAGCGGATCGTTGATGAACGTAAACTCGTTGTTGCGATTGTACCGTCCGCCCATGCGCCAGATGATATCGCCTGTTTCATGGTTAATTTTGGTGATCTCGTCCAGGTGTTTGGATGACAGCACAATATTCCCATCCAGATCGAGCGCCAGCCCGTTTGCATGGAGAAAATCGACGGGTTCCGGCGGCTCGTTGTCATATTGCGCTTTGCGTACCGTGTCCTCGATCTCAAAATGATCCCAGCCGCTCCATTCCCACACCACGTTATGATCGGGATCGATCTCCTGCAACACCGTGTTGACAACAATCGCTGCGGGATGCCCACCGTATTCCGTCAAATCCATCACGCGCTCGTCATAGGCGAATAAGATGACATTTCCATCCGGCAGCAGCAGGAAATCGTGCAGGGTTGTCGGATACCCGATCATGCGGTATTCGTCGATCACGTTGCCGTTTCCATCCAACACCATGAACGGCCCATCGACGCCGACGCCCGCCACACGTCCCGGATAGGTGAGATCATGATAGATCATGGTCCCGTTAGCGAAACTGCGAAAATCGCTCGCCCGAATGCGAATATCCTGGTAAAACACGGGTGAACCGTCATTGTCCAGCACCATGAGATAGCGCCGGTAGGCGTTTCTGCTGGCGATGAGGGCTAAAGGCGTGCGTGAAACGTTCGACAGGTAAATGTAACCTGCGCCCGTTTCGCCCATGACTTTCGTTTCTACGATAGGAAATTTATCCGGTAGATCGGGCGTTTGCGCAGCCAGCAATCCGGCCTGTGTGCCCAGCGTGGCGATCACCAATAGCGCAGCCATAAACCAGTATCGATAGTTCATTATGCCTCGCAAACAAGTTGTTGTCGGGGTCGGGTTTGGATACTCTCTACAATCCGACATGCATTGTGGGAGCTTGCCCATAAAGTATTTGCTTCATTGTACACGCAGTTATAAACTGGAACTCGAATCAGCCAATTTTATGGGGAATCTTATGTTACAAAAATTAACACTATGGTTTGTGGTCGCAGCTTTGTTGTTTTCGCTGGCCCTGCCGGTTTATTCTACGGCACGCGCGCAAGGGCCGGATGGCTATACAACCTACCAACTGAATCTACGCGCCGGGCCGGGTCCGACTTATGATATCGTGACCGTGCTGGCGGGTAATACGGGGCTGTACTTTGAAGGGCGCACCGCCGATCTCGCGTGGCTCCTGGTGCGGACGGAGGACGGCGTGTACCGGGGGTGGGTGGCCGCGTTATACGTTGTGCTGCGGGATGGCTATGGCAGCATCAACCATGTGCCGTTGAGCGATGAGATTGTCGCTTTACAACCGGCGGTGTCTGCTGCTGATCCGGCAGCTGGTCAAGCTGCTGTGGATACCGGCGCGGTGACGATCTCCGGGCTGGATATTGACGCGGACACTGCCGCGCTGCTGGACTCGATCCCTATCGTGTCCGGGATCGGCCCGCGTGCGTATGAAATTTTCCAGCACGGTCAGCAGCTTGGTAACAGTCGCTCGGTTTTTACCCAGGTGGGCGAATGTAACACGCAGTCCACCGCGTTCATGATCCCCTTTGGATCGGGTTTGTACGATCTGGGCGCATACGGCAATTTGCGCGTCACTATCGCATTTTTCCAGACGCCGGTAGGGACGGTTTCTAACTCGTTCTGGTACAAGGGTGTTGCTATGACGACGGGCCTCACCTCGGCGGCAGTGGTCGATCCCAACTTTGGCAATCCGGCGTTGTGTACGGCGGGACAATCGCTGTTGGAATGCGAATATGAACGCAGCAAACCCGTCGTTGCGCTTATTCATTTGGGCCTGTACGATGTGTACTGGTTGAACGCGGCGAGCTTTGAGCAGTCGATGCGGCGTATTATCGACATTTCGATTGATTACGGCGTGATTCCGGTCCTCACGACTTTTCCGACTGCGCCCGGTGATGCGGCGAACTGGCCGAATACCGCCGAACAACGCTATCAGAATCGCGCCGTGTTCAATCGCACGATTATCGCGTTGGGGCAGGAATACGGTGTGCCGGTGCTGAATCTGTGGAAAGCGACCAATGGGATCGCGGGGCATGGCCTCAAACCGGGGGATTACCAACATCTCCGCGAATCGGCTAATGCCAATTATCCGGCGCTCTTTAACGGCGAACAGAACGTGTATGGGTTTACTATGTGGAATTTGGCCGCATTGCAAATGTTGGATGCGCTGCGCGCCAATGTATTGGGAGGATGATGTTATGTATCGTAAGTTCACGATGTTAATGGTAGCGATGTTGGTGATGGTTTTGCTTCCGTCGGCGGCGTTTGTGGCGGCGCAAGAACCCGATGGGCATACAACCTATCGCCTGAATATGCGGGCGGGCGGGGGCACAACCTATGATGTAATCGCCGTGCTTCCTTCGGATACCGCTTTGTTTTTCGAAGGCCGCACCGCCGATCTGTCGTGGTTGCTGGTCAAAACTGCCGATGGTGTGCGCGGTTGGGTTGCGTCGTTATACGTCGTCTTTCGTGAAGGGTATGGCAGTCCCAATGCGCTGCCGGTCAGCAGTGAAGTGATCGCGGTTGCGCCACCTGCGGCGGGTAATGCGGGGGATGCCGGTGGTTCTGATCAAGCCGCGCAATCCATCCCGGCGAGCGTGAACGTGACCACGTTGCAGAATACGCCAGTGGTGTCCGGTGTGGGGCCGCGCGCGAATGAGATTTTCCAGCGCGGGCAGTCGATGGGCAACCGTCCGAACGTGTTTACCATTGTGGGCGGGTGTAACAGCCTGGCGCGTGGTTTTATGCAGCCGTTTGGTTATGGCAATTATAATCTGGGATCGTACAGCTATCTCCAGCCCACGATTGACTTTTTCAACCGGGAATGGGTCGATGGTGCGGCGAATTCGTTCATGCATAAAGGCGTGGCGGTGCGCGCGGGTTATACGGCGGGTGCGCTGACCGATCCGTCCTGGGCCGATCCCCAATATTGTCAGGGGGGCGAATCGCCGCTCACCTGCGAATTTCGTCGCAGCCAACCGGCGGTGGCCTTGATCATGCTCGGTATTCTGGATGTGTATTGGTCTTCGCCCGCCCAATTTGAAGCGAATCTCAGCCAGATCGTTGAAACTTCGATTCAGTCGGGTGTGATCCCTGTGCTGACCACTTTCCCGATGACGACGGGCGAGGATAGCAACAATTACGGCGGCGTCACCAGTGAAAACGAACGCGCCGTATACCGCGCTGAATTTAATACCATTGTCGTGAACATGGCTCGCGCTTATGGCGTGCCGCTGCTCAATCTGTGGCAGGCGGCGCGATCCGTGCCCAACAATGG
>JAFGJA010000570.1 GCA_016929355.1 Anaerolineae bacterium
TCAGATTTATTCGCAGCAAAACAATCAAAATCGCAGAATGCATAACTTTACCAGGTTAGGCATGGAGAATCTTATGTTACATTGGCGGCGTAATAGTGGATTGGTTGTGCTGTGGATCGTGTGCGCGGCGCTGCTGCTGGCGGCTTGCGGCGGTGATCGCGATTCGGATACGCCGGTGGATACCCCTGTGCCCACGCCGTCGCCGACCTCGCCCCTGGCCGCGATTGCCACCTGGACCCCGATTCCCTCGTCCACGCCGCGCCCCACCGTGACTCGCGCTCCGACCATGACTTCGGCGGTAGTGGCTTATCCCACCTTTGCCCCGCCCGCCGAAACCGGCCTCAGTGCCGTCGATGATCAGGTGATCGTGACCGTGCTGGAAGCGGACTTGAACGACGCCATTGCCGCCGCTTACGCCGCGACTACGCTTATTGAAGCCAATAGCGCGCCGGTCATTACCTTTGTGCCGGGGCGTCAGATCGCGATTGAAGCCTCGTTCACCAATACGTTTTTGGACGAATTAATCACCGTTCATGTCCGCGTCAAAACACGAGTCAACAACAACGCGATTCTGTTGGAAGAATTGCAGGAACACCGGGCTTGGGCTGGCGCGACACCTTCCAATGCGGCGATCTGGGACGTGATCGATCTGGTCGAACGGGGGATCAACAATGCCGTGTTTGCTGAACTGCGCGGACAGCCGGGCGCGGGGACTCTGGCGCTGATCGACGTGCGCCAATTCCCTGATGCGCCGCAGGTCCGCGCGCGCCTGGAAGCGGTGTTCGCGGAGTGAGCGTTATCCGCGCTGTGTTGTGGCGCGTCTATTTCTGCGCGCGTCTCTCCGCGATTGCGCATAAGTCCCCGGCCTCATCACGCGGCGTAAGTTTGGGAATGGCAAGGTAAACCAACGCCGTTGCCGAAGCCTAAAACAGCCGGTCTAGTAGGCTGCGATCAAAGGCATCGCCCCCATCGCGGCGCGCCTGTTTCGTTTCGGCGGGAGTCGCCGCGCGCCACACAATCGTACCGGTTTCGTCCTCGTCGTCTTGATTGCGCCCGAACAAACTGCTCAACAGACCGCCGCGCTTTTCATCGGTTTCGGGCGGGGCGAGGATCACTTCGGCTTCTTCCTCGTAGCGATTGCGCTTGCCCTCAGCATCTGTCACCGAGACAGTATCTTTGCGCTCGAAGTACGTATTCGCTGCATTCGCGCGCACTTCGCGGCTATCACGCCCGCGATCCTCATACTGGCGTTCGTAGGTCCATTTCCACGAACCATCGGCATACTGAATGTCTTCGCTACTGACCTCGCGCACCAACCGCCCCTTGAGCGACGGATACGCGCCCTTAAAGTACGTCCACGTTTCCTCGGTGCGCTGGCCGTTATCGTCCTTAAGCGGTTCCTCAATGCGCACGTAACGCACTTTGGCTTCAAGCGGCGATCCCGGCGCAGGCGCGGCGTGACCCTCCGCCGTGATCGCCAACACACGCGCCTCGTCCCGGCTGGTGAGTTGGATCGGTTCAGCCGGTGGGGGCGCAGGTTTGGCAGGGGTAGATTCTGCCGGAGTCACCGTATCCGCGCTGGCGGCAGGCACAGCCGACGCTGAATCAACCGACGCTGAATCAACCGGCGCCGAGTCAGTTGGCGCCGCGTCCGGCGTCGTGTCGCTGCGTGGTGATGTGTCAGATTTGCCCGCAAACAACACCGCCGCGAGTTCCGGCGAAATTTCGTCGTCCCATTCGCCCTCATCCCGAATGTTCGGCGGCGTTTTCTCGTGCAGATCAGACGCATCCTGAATACCCCGCTCTTGCATCTCGCGTTGTAAAGTTGTTGGTTGATCCGGTTCGGTGGCAAGCGTCGAGGAATCGGTGATGATCGCCGCCTCAGCCGACGACACCGCCGCCGTGTGTTCCAGCGTGACTTTTTGCAACTCCTGCGAGTCGCTATCATGGGCCATCGCGCGGCGCATGTGTTGGGCCAGTTCAGCCGATTCCGCATCGCCCGGTACGGTTTCGCGGTCAGGATCGAAGTCTTCCACCGGCGGCGATTCAGGGACCGGCAGATTCACCGAATCGCTCAAATCATCCACGTCAACACTGCTCAATTGATTCATCAGTTCATCCGACACCCCGGCCCGGCGCAGCGCCTCGGCCCGATCAGGGGGTATTTCCGGCGGCGTCGCTCGTACCGGTTTGGGCACGCCGCCGATGGGCGTTTCGCCTAGAATTTGCGGGGCAGCCGGTTTGGGCGGCAGCGCATCCATTTCGATAGCATTCTGTTCGTGGTCGGTGTTGGCCGCCTCATCGTGATTCGTTGTCTGATCGTCAGCGCTCATAACTCGCTCCTTACGCTGGAAAATAACCTCAAGGGATACAATCGCCAGTTATTCTACCAGTGATTCTAACAGAAGCGCGCGCGTAAGGAAACCAAGTCCAGGGTAATCGCGCTTGTTTTTTGCCGCTCGACCTCTATAATCGAACTAAGCATTAGCGTTCGTAAACGGAGCACAAGACGTATGGCCGATTCGCCCGATATTAAACCCGGTGCCGAGATGGACGAAATCCCGGTAGATGAACTGATCCGCATGACGCGCGAATTTACCCGGCGCATCAATAACCAGGATCGCCGCCGCCTGGGGGTTGATCTGCGCGAGTCGGGCCATTCGCGCAGCCTGACGATCAGCGCCCCGGTCACGCTGCAACAGTTCTTCTCCGGTGAAATCGATCTGGATACCGATCTGGCGCGGCGGTTTCTCAACGCGCCCCTGCTTTCCCACATGCGCTTGATCCGCTCTGGGCGGCAAGGGCCGCGTCAGGAAACAGCGATCTTCAGCACCAACGATGATTCCTTTTTCCTCACTGTCGATTCGCATCAGGAGGGGGAAACATCCGACGCGCCGAATGTCACGCTGGAATTCACGTTCACGATATTTAGCGCGCTGGCGCTGCGTTTCCGGTTGACGCCGCTCACCTATGCGGACCGCAGCCGGTGGCTCGACCTGATGAATCGCACAAGCGGGATCGCGTTTTTGTGGACACGGGAACGTTGGGAAAA
>JAFGJA010000075.1 GCA_016929355.1 Anaerolineae bacterium
ACCGGGCCGGATGTGGTCCGCGCGGTGACGCACGAGGATGTGACCTTCGAGGAACTCGGCGGCGCAATGACGCATAACACCTTAAGCGGCGTGAGTCATGTCGCGGCCAACAGCGAAGAAGACGCCATGTTCCTGATCCGCGAGATTCTCGGTTACATGCCGCAGAATAATATGGAAGACGCCCCCTTTGAGCAGACCAAAGACGATCCGTTGCGCACGGAAGACGAATTGAACGATATTGTGCCGGATGATCCGAGCAAGCCGTATGATATAAAGGAAGTGATCCGGCTAATCGTAGATGAGGGGCGCTTCTTCGAAATTCACGAACATTATGCGCAGAACATCGTGGTGGGCTTTGCGCGCCTGGGCGGGTACAGCATCGGGATTGTGGCGAATCAACCGGCGGTTTTGGCGGGCGTGTTGAACATCACCGCCAGCGAAAAAGCCGCGCGTTTTATCCGTTTTTGTGATGCGTTTAATATCCCGATCATCACCTTTGAGGATGTACCCGGTTTCATGCCCGGTACAGATCAGGAACACGGCGGGATCATCCGGTCCGGCGCAAAACTACTGTATGCGTATTGTGAAGCGACTGTGCCCAAGATCACCGTTGTGACGCGCAAAGCGTATGGCGGGGCGTACTGCGTCATGAATTCCAAGCATATCCGCAGCGATCTCAATCTGGCGTGGCCCACCGCCGAACTCGCCGTGATGGGGCCGGATGGCGCGGTGAATATTATTTTCCGGCGTGAATTGTCCGAAGCCGAAGACCCGGTGGCGCGCAAAGCGGAATTGGTCGAGGACTACCGCGAACGGTTTGCCAATCCGTATGTGGCCGCCGCGCAGGGCTTCGTCGATGACGTGATCGTGCCGAGTGAAACACGTCCGCGCCTGATCAATGCATTGGCGATGTTGCAAAATAAGCGCGACGAAAATCCGCCGAAAAAACACGGGAATATGCCGTTGTAGGGAAAAGATTATGGCGAAAAATTTACCACTTTGGGAATCACCGATAGAAACCGTTGATCAGTTTACTCCTGAGTCGAATCTGGTATTATACCCTGGTGATGTGAACACGTTTCTGGCAACCATCCCTGACGAAACAGCAGCGCTTGTTATCACATCCCCCCCGTATAATCTGGGAAAAGAGTATGAGGATCGCGTTTCCATTGAAACGTATCTCGACGCGCAAACCGAAACCATAGCCGAACTAGTTCGCGTGCTGCGGCCTGATGGCAGCATCTGTTGGCAAGTGGGTAATTTTGTCGAAAATGGTGAAGTCTTCCCCCTTGATATTCTGTACTATCCGATTTTTAAGCGTTTAGGGTTGTCACTGCGCAATCGCATCGTCTGGCATTTTGGACATGGTTTGCATACTAAAAAACGCTTTTCAGGCCGTTACGAAACAATTCTCTGGTTTACCAAAAGCGATGACTATGTGTTCAACCTGGATGATGTGCGCGTACCCGCCAAGTATCCCGGCAAGCGCCACTATAAAGGACCGAACAAAGGCCAGTTATCCGGCAATCCTAAAGGCAAAAACCCCTCGGATGTGTGGCAAATTGTGCTGCAAGATTGGGAAGAGTGTTTTTGGGAAATTCCCAACGTGAAATCGAATCATCCCGAAAAGACGATTCATCCCTGTCAATATCCGGTGGAATTGGTTGAGCGGTGTGTATTGGCATTAACTAACGAAAACGATTGGGTGCTTGATCCGTATGCGGGCGTAGGTTCCGCCTTAATCGCGGCTGTGAAAAACAATCGGCGGGCATTAGGTAGCGAAAAAGAAGAAACCTACCTACACATTGCTCGTGAACGATTGGCTGACTACTACAACGGCACACTCAAACTCCGCCACCTGGGAAAACCCATTCACAAACCTACCGGACGGGAAAAAGTCGCGCAAGTGCCGGAAGAGTGGAAAGCAAACCGGACCAACGGAGAAAGCACATGATCATTGCCGGTGTATATTCGTTTAACAGAGGCCGCGAAATCATCGAAACAACATATACGGCTGAACTTGAAGAAATCAAACAGATTATCGCGGCAGTAGATGCAGAAATCTGTAAAACGAAAGTCAGTGAAGAAGTGACTATGGAGGGAAAAATTCTGTACAGTCCGCGTGCGCTGAACCAAGCCTTTGATGATGAATTCGAAGCGCGTGAATGGCGAACAGAGCGGGTACTCTGTGATTATCCCACCGAATTTTATGTTGACGGCTACGAACCATCCTCAGCTACCAAAGGCGCGTTCCGTGAAATGGATTTTATCAAGCGGCGCGTCGGTGTCGAAGTGCAATTCGGGAAATATGCGTTTATGGTCTACAACGTCTGTGCTAAGATGACTATTTTTCATAACATGGACAAAATCGATGCTGGTGTTGAGATTGTTCCTGTCAAAGATTTAGCTGCGAATATGTCTACTGGAGTCTCCTATTTTGAGCAATTTGTATGGGACTTAGAGCATCGTGGTGTAGCCGATATTGACATTCCAGTCTTAATCCTCGGCGTTGCGGCGGAGTCTGAGCGTGAATGATCTGACGCCTGATACACAAGAAAGTTCAGTACGTTGGCCCACCGGCATCACCACTCTGATCGGCCTGCTGATGGGGGCGTTCGCGGGTATTATTACCAACGTGATCCCGGCGGGTATGGTCATGGGGCTGGCTTTAGGAGCCGGAATCGATTCCGTGCTCAATCATGTCCTGAACGTAGTCCCGCCGGAAGAAACAAAATGAATGCCGTATGAGCGATACACAACGCTGGTGGATGATCCAGGCAAGCGCGCCTCTGCAAGCCGTTGCCACACAAAATTACGCCTGTTTTGGGCGGGGCGGTGTGCCACGTTATGCAGGTCAGCGTGCAGCCAACGCCCCTACCCCAACGCCGTCCGATCCGGTGGTCGGCGACTCGGCGAGCTTATGCGTTGAGCTGATCATCCGCGCGCCGGAAAACACAGCTACGACGACCCAAACCGACGAAAAACCAGCGATCCGGTTTGCGAAGCTGGATATAACGCTCACCCCGCATGAAAAAAGCACGGCGCGTGTCATCTGGTCCGGCTATGATCCCGCGCAGCATGTGCAAACGATCTGGGTCTGGGACTTTTTCCGTTTGCTGAGTCAGGTCGTGCTGCGGGTAGCGGACATACCGCCTGACGCGAAATCTGATGCAGCGCCCGATCCCGCCTGGCAAAACGCCCTGGATGGCCTCCGTGCGGCAGCAGTGGACGATGTGCTCACGGTCAATGTACGATCCGTGTGTGGTGATATTCACCAACATCACACCCTGCATACCCCTGCGATCCGGTGGGAACCTGAGTACAAGGAGACACATCATGGCAAAAATCAACATTAACTTTTTCGAAAACGAAACCAAAGTCAAACCATTTGCTGCCGGGGAAACCATTTTTTCACTGGGCGAAATAGGCGAAGTCATGTACGGGATTCAGTCGGGCAGCGTTGCAGTTCACTATGAAGATGAGGTCATTCGCGTGCTCGAACCCGGTGATATTTTTGGCGAAATGAGCATTGCGGATAAATGCCCGCGCAGCGCCACCGCAATCGCCAAAACGGATTGCAATCTTGTCGAGATCGACAGCGCAACTTTTCTATTCAAGATTCAGCACCATCCCACCTTCGCGCTGTTTGTGCTGCAAACTGTGATCGAGCGGCTGCGCGATCAAACCTTGCGGCGCTAGTACACTGAACAAAAAAGAGGAACATACATGGTCGATACCACCCTGATTCGTAAAGTCCTCGTCGCCAATCGTGGCGAGATTGCCGTGCGCATTATCCGCGCCTGCCGCGAGTTGGGCGGCATCCATACGGTTGCGGTCTATTCCGAAGCGGATCGTGAGGCGCTGCATGTGCGCTACGCCGATGAAGCGTATAACATCGGACGACCTGCCCCACGCGAAAGTTATCTCAGCATCGAAAAACTGCTGGATGTCGCCAGACGCTCCGGGGCCGACGCGGTCCATCCCGGCTATGGTTTTCTCAGCGAGCGCGCGGAGTTTGCCCAGGCCGTGATCGATGCCGGGCTGACGTGGATCGGCCCGTCACCTGATGCGATCACGAAAATGGGTGATAAGCTGGCGGCGCGCGAGATCATGCAAAAGGCGGGTGTGCCGGTTGTACCGGGGACACCGCCCGGCCTGAATAACGGGGCGCTGCGCCATGAAGCGGACAAAATCGGCTACCCGTTGATGGTCAAAGCGGCGGCAGGCGGCGGTGGCAAGGGAATGCGTATTGTGCGCGATCCCGATCAGTTAGTCGCGGCGCTAGCCTCTGCACACCGGGAAGCAGAAGCCGCCTTCGGCGATGGCACGATCTATCTCGAAAAGCTGCTCGAAGGCGCGCGCCATATTGAGTTTCAAGTGCTGGCCGACGAACACGGTAACACGATCCATCTGGGCGAACGCGAATGCAGCATCCAACGCCGCCACCAGAAGCTCTTCGAGGAATCGCCAAGCCCGTTCATGGATGACGATCTGCGCGCCAAAATGGGGACCGCCGCCGTGAGCGCGGCGCAAGCAGTGAATTACGTCAATGCCGGAACGATTGAATTTCTCGTCACGCCGGAAAAAGAGTTCTACTTCCTCGAAATGAATACGCGCTTGCAGGTGGAGCACCCGGTCACGGAAATTGTGACGGGTATCGATCTCGTCAAGGAGCAGATTCGTATCGCGCGCGGGCGGCGCATGGGGCCGGTGGATGGTGTGACCGTTTCCGGTTGGGCGGTGGAATGCCGCATCAACGCCGAAGACCCGTATAACAATTTCCTGCCCTCGGTAGGTGAAGTAACCGTCCATATCGCGCCGACTGGACCGGGCATCCGGCTGGATAGCGGCATCTATGCCGGGTACGAAGTCACGCCCTACTATGATTCGATGCTGGCAAAGCTGATCGCGTGGGGCGAAACGCGCGGTGAAGCCCTGTTACGGATGCGGCGCGCGCTCTCCGAATATAAGATTATGGGCCTCAAGACGAATCTGCCGTTCCATCAGAAATTGATCGACAGCACGCGCTTTCTCGCAGGGCGGTATGATACGCAGTTCGTCGATGGGTTCATGGACATGCAAGGCGATACCAGCAGCGCCGAGATTGATCGCGTCGAAGCGGCTGCGATTCTGGCGACGCTGGTCGAACACGAACAACGCCAACGCGCGCTGCAATTTGCCTCGACCAACGGGCCGAATCGGGATATGTCGTCGTGGAAGCGATCCGCGCGGCGGTGGTAGCGTCTGTTGCAGGCAAATCACTATTGACTTTTCTGTGAGGCTCCGCGAAACAGCCTTACCCCCTAAATCCCTCTCTCCATCCGAGCCATGTTTGTTTCGTTGACGCTCAACAAAATTATGGAGAGGGGGATTTTGCCACCCCTTACGAAGACCGGAAACTCACCATGACCTTAGTCTCCCATCCGAGTACGGCACAACAACCACCCAGCCGGTAATCGGCTGATCGGTTTTATGTTACTTCTCCAGAACTCGTTTTAGAGATAGTATCACTGCCAGGCGTGACGGGATCGTGACCGGCGGCTTGATCGGTACTTTGACCAGGCGCGCCCACATCGCGGAAAGTGATATACCGATTCAACACGAAATTGAGTGATACCGCCACCAGCGACGCGATCACCTTCGCCGGTAGATAGGCGAGATTGTCAGCCATGAGTGAGGCAAAGATCGGTTCAAAGACCCAGATCAGGAAATTATTGACCAGCAAGCCACCAATATTGATCGTGAAGTATTGGGCAAATTGGCCGAGGATGTTGGTATTGGTCGAATCGCGGAACGTCCACAGGCGGTTGAATGTGAAGTTGTTGACGATTCCTGCCGAATAGGAGATCGTGTTCGCAATCAGCGTCGGCAGTCCGCCCCACAATTTGAGCAGCGACAGCAGCACAAAATCGAGCGCAGTCCCGGTCACACCCACCAGCAAAAAGCGGGCAAAGCGTCCTGTTTCGCTGTTCTGGTGTAAGTTTGTGCGCAGGTGAGTCAAGAAATCGATGAGGCGTTGGATCATGGGTATTTTCTGGTCGTGTCTGGACAGGATCAAGTTACGGGGCGTGATTGTAGTCGGTTTGGGGGCGGGTGTAAAGACGTGGATTTATAACGGGTGTACTTCTCCACCGATCTCTGACCGGATTGGGGACAAATGCGGCGGAGTGTTTACCACTCCCCCGCCTAACGCACGCTGTACGGCTGTGCGCTTCGCGCGAATGTCTTGCATTTTACTCCTACTTTGCCGCCAAAGGAAGCTATAATCTGGATGAAGTTTTATTTTTGGGCACACAAAGGAGATCATGACTGATGAAATACCGGCGCTTGGGCAAAACAGAACTCGTCGTATCCGTCGTGGGGATTGGCGCGTGGCAGTTTGGCGGCGAATGGGGCCTTGATTACACCGCCGCCGAGGTGGATGCCATCATCCGGCGCGGCAAGGAACGCGGCATCAACCTGATCGATACGGCGGAATGTTACGGCGATCATCTCTCTGAAACCCTGATCGGGCAGTCGATCCAGGGCGAGCGCGATCAGTGGATCGTGGCGACCAAGTTCGGGCACAAATTCCACGATCACCTGGATCGTACCGAACATTGGACCGCCGATGAAGTTCGCCAACAGCTTGAAGATTCGCTGCGCGCGCTGCGCACGGATTATGTGGACCTCTACCAATTCCATTCGGGCAGCGATGAAGTATTCGATAACGACGAGTTGTGGGCTATGCTTGCTGAACAGGTGCAGGCGGGCAAGGTGCGCGCGTTGGGTATCTCGATTGGCAGCAATCGTAATATTCACCAGACAAGTCGATCCACTGAGGTGGGATCGGGTGCGATTCAGGTGATCTACAACCGGATTGATCGCGCGCCAGAAGACGAGGTTTTACCCTCGTGTATGGAGCAAGATTTAGGCGTATTGGCGCGCGTGCCGTTGGCAAGTGGCTATCTGAGTGGGAAATACAAACCGGGCGATACGTTCGATGATCCCAAAGATGTACGCAGCCACCGCGATAAGGAGGGTGTGCAGGCGAAACTGCGCGAGGTCCAGCAGATTCAGGCAACCGAAGTCCCGGCAGGCGTGGATATGGCGGCGTGGGCGTTGGCGTGGTGCTTGCAGCATCCGGCGGTGACGTGTGTGATCCCTGGCTGCAAGACGGCGGCGCAGGTCGATTCGAACGCGAGTGCTGTCGAGATGGACATGGTCCGCGACGATCACCCGCAGGCGGTCCAGCGTTAATATACTGGTTCGGGTGCGTCAGGCGCGCGACCTCGCCCTCGGCGGCGGGGCCGCGTCTGAATGATTGGAGTGACTGATAAGCCGCCTTCGACCTCACCCGCGCGCTACACTTGGAAGGTTACACACAATGCCCGAAGCAACCGTTATCCAATACACCCCTACCCCACTCACCGTTGCAGCGCTGGCGGATAAACTCCGCGCCTGCGGGATGGCCTCCGGTCAAACCGTGCTGGTCCATACCGCCATGAGCAAACTGGGCTGGGTATCGGGCGGTCCGCAGGCAGTGATCATGGCTCTGATCGCGGTCCTGGGTGACTCCGGCACGCTGATGATGCCCACGCACACCGGCAGCAACACCGATCCGCAAGGCTGGCAAAATCCCCCTGTGCCGGAAAGCTGGTGGCCGGTCATCCGTGCGCATCGCCCCGCCTACGATCCGGCCACATCTCCGACGCGGCAAATGGGCGCAGTCGCGGAATTGTTTCGTACCTGGCCCGGCACGATCCGCAGCGCGCACCCGGTCGTGTCTTTTGCGGCGCGCGGTCCCCATGCGGCAGCGCTGACTGCCGATCACCCTCTAACCGGCGAGTTAGGCGATCAATCCCCGCTCGGCAGACTCTATGATCTGGATGGCTATGTGCTGCTGCTTGGCGTGGGACACGGGAATAACACCTCGCTGCATCTGGCGGAATTCCGCGCGGATTTTCCCGGCAAAAAGACCCTACCCAACGGCTGCGCAATGCTGGTTGATGGGCAGCGCCAATGGGTGCAGTACGACTCACTGGACATCAACGATGGGGATTTTGTCACGATTGGGCAGGCGTTTGACGTTGCGCACGCGATCCCGGTGCAGCAGATCACGCAAGCGGAAGTGCGCTTTTTCAAGCAGCGCGCGGTAGTCGATTTTGCGGTTACATGGATGGAACAGAATCGCAATTTTTGATCAGGATCATTTTTTATGCAGTTGGTTAAACGTGATTACCTGATGATCGATTTAATGGGGCGTATGGCGATACGCCCCTACAGAAACCCCTAATACGCCGCGACGAGGCCATCCTTGCGCGGATCGCTGCCACCGTACAGCACGCCGTATTGATCGCGCAAAATGATCTGCCCACTGCCGAACAAGCCCCGCCCAAAGCCGCTTACCATTTCTACCGGATGACCCAATGCGGTTAAGCGGTTGATCGTCGCAACGGGTAAACCGTCTTCCAACGCGAGCGGGCTGTCCGGTGTGCCCTCGCGCAGACAGAAACGCAAACGATCCAGCGCTGCCTGTGGATTCACATCGTCATCAACCAGCGCGCTGATTACCTGGAAATGGCCCTGCGGCTGCATGAAGCCACCCATCACGCCGAAACTCGCCCACAGCCGCCCCTCACGCAGCGCCATACCGGGGATGATCGTGTGATAGGGGCGCTTGTTGGGCGCGAGCGCGTTAGGGTGTGTTGGATCAAGCGAGAAATTCGCGCCGCGATTCTGTAAAAAGATGCCGGTCCCATCGGCGACGATGCTCGATCCGAAGCC
>JAFGJA010000076.1 GCA_016929355.1 Anaerolineae bacterium
GGCGAAGGCATCGGCGCGCTGATCACCGATCTGCAAGCGGGTATCTGGACGCGGCGTTTCGGCAGCAAGCGCGTGATGCAGGCCGGGATCGCACTTAGCGCCATATCCACGCTGGCGCTGTGGGGAGCCACCTCGATCCCGCAAGTGGTCGTCTATCGCATCATGGCGGGCAGCGCGCAGGCGCTATTTGGCGTGGCGCGCCATGCCTATATCGCGGATCGGGTCACGCTGGCGCGGCGCGGACGCGCGATCGCGATTCTCGGCGGGGTATTCCGCATCGGCAGTTTTATCGGGCCAACGCTGGGCGGCATGATCGCGGGAGCAATGGGCCTGCGTGCGCCGTTTCCGGTCTATTTCGCCATCAGCGTGATCGCGTTTGCTATCGTGACCCGCGCGATCCAGGGTATCGACAGCGAAAAACCAAAAATCAAGCGCAAACGCGGCGTGCTGTGGGCCAGTCTGCGCGGCCATTGGGGACCCCTGATCGCCGCCGGGAGCGCGCAGTTAATGGGGCAAATGGTCCGTGTCGGACGCGCGGTCCTGGTCCCGCTCTACGCCGCCAAAGTGCTCGATCTGGAAGTGGCGCAGATCGGTGTGATCGTCGGAACGGCGGCAGCGATGGAAGTCGCGGTCTTTTACTTCGCCGGGGTGATCATGGATCGCTGGGGGCGCAAGTGGGCCATTGTGCCCAGTTTCGTGATCCAATCGCTGGCGGTGGCGCTGATTCCTTTAGCGGGCAGTTTTGCAGACCTGTTGGTGATCGCGTCGATAGGCACACTGGCGAACGGATTCAGTTCCGGCGCAATGATGACGCTTGGCGCAGACCTTGCCCCAAAGGAAGCGCGCGGCGAATTCCTCGGCCTCTGGCGGTTGATCGGGGATACAGGCGGCACTATCGCGCCGTTAGTGGTTGGCGCGGTAGCCGATGTGCTGGTGATTGGCACTTCCGCGCTGGTGATCGCCGGGGCAGGACTGAGCGCGGCCTTGATTTTTGCGCGGATGGTCCCTGAAACGCTGGTGAATGCCGGTGAATCGGTGGATCAATCGCCAGCGAAATCACCAGGGGAATCGGCGGCATCGCAATACGCGCAGCCTGCGCCGGGGGATTAAGTGTCCTACGTCTACCTGACGCCAACATGACAATTCAGGCTAATCCTGTTACAAGTTCAAGCCACTTCCGGCTAATGATGGCCTTTGGGACTTTGCAGTCGCGTATGCGTTTGATACAATCTCCCCCGCGCAGGTATCGAACAGGTGGAACTATTCATGCGGAAAACAGCGCTTTTCATAGGGCTATTCATTGGCGGACTGCTGCTGGCCGCCTGTGGGGATGGTCCCCCACCAACACAAATTGTCGTGGTGACGGCTACCCCGTTGCCTGGCCCGGTTGTCTCTGTCGAAGCTGGCACACCCGCTTCATCGCCATCAGACAGCCCGGATACGGACACACCGGAACCATCCGATACCCCGCCCGATCCCACCGACACCACCGCGCCGCGTGTCACCGATACGGTGCGACCCGATACGGTGCGACCCGATAAGACTATAACGCCAGACGCCACCGCCACCCCGATTGTATTCAATCCCCTGATGCCAACCAATGTCTACGCCGAAGCGCAGATCGCGGAACAGGGTTTTGAACACGGGCGCATGATCTGGTTACGGCATAACCAGCAAATCTGGGTCACGATTCAGTCGGAAGACGATCCCAAGCGGGGCGATTGGTACTGCTACAATGACAGCTACGAAGAAGGCGAACCGGAAATTGATCCCGACCTGATTCCGCCAGAGGGCTTAGTCCAGCCCCGGCGCGGCTTCGGCAAACTGTGGCGCACCAACGAAGACCTCCGCGAAAGTTTAGGCTGGGCCACCACCACCGAATTTGAACTCACCAGCCCCTATACCTACATCGCGGGCGGGATGGCCGACGCAAACGGCGAACTGCCTCCCGGCGAATATCGCCTGACCAGCCTCTACAATGAAACGCTCATCTTCTACGAACAGGAAACGCGCGGCGATTGCATGGGCGGCCTGTGGCGCATAGGACAATAGTACTACCCTTCATATTGCGTTCTGCCTCAACTTCACTTATACCAACACCCCATGAGCGGGTGTTTTTTTGTGTTTTACGCACAAACATTGAAGAAAGTAAATCAACCCCGATTAGTATATGACTTATTTCCTATAAAGTTAAAGCTAGGATAAGAGTACTGTTCCATCTGCTCAAGAGTGCCTATACACTAGTATTGACGAACCGTAATCTAATCATTGGTCGATTTTACGTTTTTCATTATTCGACTTGAGGCACTGATGAACCAATTCATAAGCAAAATCATCACAAAAAAAACTCCCCTCCTCAACCGGCGCGATCTCACCTCCGGGCAGGCGATTGTCATCATTGCAGTCGCAGCGATGGGCCTATTCGCCATGATGGGACTCGCCATTGATGGCGGGCGTTTATTGATGCTGCGGCGTGATACACAAAATGCTGCCGATGCCGCCGCCGTTGCTGCCGCGCGCGCCCTGTGTGTTGGGCGTGATCCAGTGCCCGCCGGGCTGGCTGCCGCCAATGTGAGCGGCTTCGATAATAATGAAACCGACAACTGGGTCGAAATCCACAATCCCCCCTCGGCCAGTATGGGTTTATCCGAAGGGTGCGACTCGTGTTTTGTTGAAGCGACGATACGCAGCCAAATTCCCCCCACGTTTATCGGCCTGGTCTATGGCGGCGACCTGGAAACGACCAGTTCAGCGATCGGTACTTGCAACCCGGATATGACCGATGGCGGCGGCGCAGCCGAGTTACGCGCGCTGTGGGCGATGGGTACAAGCTGCCCCAATGCCTCGGTTTCTGTGACCGGCAGCGATATTTATATCCTCGGCGGCGTCCATAGTAACGGGAATTTGCAGGTCAATGCGGGCGGCGGCGGTCACACCGGCATTGTTGAGGGGCCATCGAGCTATGTCGATACCGTCAAAAATAAGGATAAAGTGGATTGGGTGATCGGCGATACCACCTCATCAACCATCACTACCGGCAACGGCACATGCACCTCGGCGTGTTTCTCTGAATTTGTCGGTGATGGCACGTCGCCCTATCCAGGTCAGGCGTTGTATCAAACCGACGTACAGACCGAATGGCCCGTTGACTACAAGATCGAAGACTTCCGCCCCGAAGGGGCTGCCGCCGAAGCCGCCGCGTTGAAGGGCGAATATTATCAAGTGCCGTGCGGCAAGGGCAAACAGGACTTCACCGACTGGGCGGTTGAAGAAGGATTGCTGGACCCGGTCACAAAGACGCTGAAAAACGGCATCTACTACTCAACGTGCGATTTTCAGTTGGGGCAAGGTGGCGGCAAAACGATCGGCGGCGATGACCTCAAGGGCAATGTGACGTTTGTCTCGGAAGAAGAAATGCACATCAACGGCGCGCGACATGATCTGCACCCGTACTATGAAAACCTGCTGGTCTTCTGCAACGACGACAAGAAGGGTGTCCATTTCTCCGGCACACAAAATCACTGGGATGGCAACATCTACGTACCCAATTCCGATTTTCAAACTTCCGGCTCAAGCAATAATGCCAATGATGGTTGTGTAATCGCGCAGTGTATCAACTTTAGCGGCTCCAATAACGTCGTGAACTGCCAACCCTCCGACATCGAACCCGGCCCCCCAGGCATCTGGATCGCTGAGTAACAGCACCACCCCGTTTCCTTCTCCGGCGAGGCCCGATGCGATTTTGGCAATGGTCTCGCCGTTTTTGATTCTGCTCCCTGATCCCAATAACACGCTGTCGCCCCTCAACAAAGACTAGTAGGGGCGAACCAATGTGTTCGCCTTGGGCTACCGTGTACTAGCGATTGTCCCTACTGCAAAGCATAACCAGCCATCATTGCATCAAATTTAGTTGAAGTAAACTAGAATGTTAAGAATGTACCAAAATAGGATAAGAGTACTGTGTGACATTTAATAGCCCATGACGGTATAATGAGTGCAGTTATAGATGGAGTAGTTTATCGAATCATCATTGCACCCTCTACTCCAGCAGTACGTCCCAGAGAGCTAGAGAGGGCAGCGTAATGAAACGTTTATGGCATCATATCCGGTTGGCATGGCAAGCCAACCAACAACACCTTAACTCAGGCCAGGCGATTGTCATCCTGGGAGTCGCGTCCATCGGGTTAATTGCCATGATGGGGTTGGCAATTGACGGTGGGCGTTTATTGTTTTTGCAACGCGACACCCAAAATGCCGCCGATGCCGCCGCTATTGCCGCCGCGCGCGCCC
>JAFGJA010000571.1 GCA_016929355.1 Anaerolineae bacterium
GAGTGTCGAGGATGTGCATTATGACCCCATCCACGCCCCTACCATTGGCGCGTTATGTGCGCCTTTATACCCTGCACCAGATCGAAACGCCGATCACCGATCTGGATCAGCTGTTTGTGCTGCGCGTGCGGATCGAAACGCTGCGCTACAGTTTCCAACCGCTCTTACCATTGCCCAGTGCGCCACCCTATCCGCGCCCGGTGAAGGTTGGGATTGATGAGATTTACGCTTATGATCCGCGCGAAGGCGTGCAGATCATGCGCGATACAGTGCGTGATGCGGTGCTGCCACGCCTGCACACGCTGCTTGAGGCGCGCGATCCCTTTGCGGAACTCGCGCTGACCGGGGATCGCGCGGCCTTATGGCAGCGCTACGCGACCCAACGCGGCCTCCCGGCGCAGCCCGTCGAGATACCGGGGATCGCCATGCCGGAACCCAGACCGCAGCTCCCCGCGCGCAGCCAGACTTCCGAACGTTTGGCGAAGGTGCAGCGCGCCCTTGATACACTGCATACCGCCGCGCAGACCGCGCAAACGCTGCTCGCTATGTGGCAAAATTGGCAAATTGGACAGGCCCAGCGACAATTAATCGACACGCAGCGCGATCTGCTGCATCACGCGATCCAGGCGCAGTTAGCCGGACAGGATCAGGCGTTGGATCGCGCGTTGAATGGCGATTTTGTGCGCGGCTATCTCGCGGATCATGCGGACGATGCGGCGCATGACGCGGTTTTTGGCGAATAATAATAACCCCTCCCCCCATCCCCCTCCCCGCACGCGGAGAGGGGGAGTCAAGTGTATAAGTCTCCTCTCCGTTTACGGGGAGGGGATTTAGGGAAGGGGTAAAATGGGCCATCGGGATCACGACGAAAGGACAAACACTGTGCATATTCACCCACTGCGCGCATTGGACCCGGTCAGCGAACGCTTGCTGCGCACGCGCGCCGAACACCGGGATCGCGATCCCGACGAAAGTGTTGCCAGCATCCGCGCGGCATTGGCGGCGGGACGCATTGAGGCGGCGGCGCTGCTAGACGATGACGAAACCGCACACGGAATCGCGGCGTGGCGCTGGTCAGATCGTGAGCGCACCTATGCGCAAGTGTTATTCCTCTACACCCCGCGCGATGCCGACCCCGATCACAGCGCGCTGTTGGTCGATCATATTGTGACGACCCTGACGGCAACCCCCGATCTGCGCGTGATTGAAGCGCGGCTGCGGGACGAAGCGCCGGGTATCCGTCCGGCGTGGCGCAACCACGATTTTGTGATCTTCGAACGCTGCCGGGTACGGCGTTCGCTGAGTCATGACACGCTGCTGCCGATCATCCCGATTCCGAATGGCTACCATGTCGTACCCTGGCGCACACAGCATAATGCCCAGGCCGAAGCTATCGCCACCAATGCCCATCGCGGCGGCGTCGAACCGGTAGCCGTACCAAATATGATGCAGCATCACCTGGCGACTCTGCGCAGCGCCCGCACCGGCCCCGACTGGAGCGCGGAAGCAAGCAGCATCGCGCTGGATAAGCAAAATCAGGTGGTGGGCTATGTGGCGGTGACGCGCAGTGATGAAACCGCCACAATCCTGGATTTGGCCGTTGATCCCGCTCACCAGGATCGCGGGCTGGCAGGCGCGCTGTTGATTCGGACCATGCGTATCTGTCTGCACCAGGGTATCCCCGCGATCACGGCGGTGTTTACCATGCAAAATCCGATCCAACTGCTGTTCAACCGCTTGAGCTTTCACCCGGTTGACTGCGGCCAGATCGCGGTCTGGTGGTATGACAAACGACAGCTTGAATGGTTGACCTGACGCGCTTGTGGAAATTAGCAAATCATGGGATACTCACTCGCAGAGAGAGCAACCGCTTATCCACGCGAGTTGTTGAGGAGGAGTTATCCCTGATGAGATACCGGCGCGGCGCGCTCCATCACTTAATCGAACGAGCCTTAAAACGCAATACCTTTACGGCGGACCAACCGATCTATGTGCTGGTTGTTGATGATCTGGTGCTGTTATACGGCACGGTCAACCATGCCGACCTGATCCCGGAAGCTGTAGCAACGGTTGAATCCGTCGCGCCATTTTTGCGGGTCTACAGCCACCTGCGCGTACACGGCGCGCGGGCGAAGGTATGATTATTGCTGCGGCGCATTCATAATGGGTGGTTCACCGGGTCGTCACGTTCGGCGCGCGCTTTTTCGATCTGGTAGAGCAGCAGCATCACAAACATGATCATAAAGCTCGCGGTCATATCAAAATTGATGTCCTCTGAGACCAACGTTTGCGCGAAATCTGCCGCCGAACGATAAACCAGCGCCATCACCACATTTTGCACGATCTTGCCCGTGATCATCGGCAGAATCAGCTTGTGCCAGGGATATTGGATCATCGCTAGCGGCACAATGATCACCAAATCCGGGACGGGGGTGGCGGAGGCCAACCACACAAAAAACGGGATCGTAGCCGGATAACGATTGATGGTGCGGCGTGTCCATTGGAACAGGGAACTTTTTTCGAGATCGTTCACATGCGAAAGCAGCGTATGCGCCACCGCAAACGACACCACCTCCCCCATCCCGCTCCCCATGCCAATCGCAATGCCTAGCCCGATCACCTCGCCAATCGAATCCGCGTAGATCGACAGCGTGAGCAGGGGAATCGCATAAGGGACCATGATGATCAGCGTCATGTTGGAGAACAGCCCGATGATGAACAGCCCCACGTAGCCCCAATCCGTCAGGCGATCCATCCAGCGATTAACCTGGCCCTCAACCCCTTTGAAGGCCCCGGCCCAATTGAGCAGCGCCATGCCCGCCAACATCATCCCGGTGAGGAGCGTGTATTTGATGCCAATGCGATACTTGGTCAGCAATGCGATCAATGGTTGTCCTTAACCCTGTTATCCCGTTACACGATCATCCCACCCGGCGCAATCAGCCGGTTTGCGCGCCGATGTCGGTGCGAAAATGCGCATCCGTAAAGTGAATTTGCCGCACCGAATCATACACGCGCGTGATTGCGGTTGGCAAGTTTGGCCCTGTCGCCGTGAGCGTTACCACGCGCCCGCCTGTTGTGATCAGTGTGCCATCGGCGGCGCGCCGTGTGCCCGCGTGAAACAAGAGCGCGTCCTCCGGTAAATAGTCGCTTTGCGTGATCGGCAAACCGGGATCGCTGTGATAGGGATACCCCGCCGTCGCCATCACCACCGAGGCGGCGAAACCCTCCCGCCACTGCACATCAAGCTCTGCCAACCGATCATCAATACACGCTTCCAGGATAGCCAAGAGGTCCGTTTCCAGCAGGGGCAGCACCGTTTGCGCGCCGGGATCGCCCCACCGGGCATTCAGACCGAGCGCTAACGGCCCCTGATCAGGGGTCAGGATCACGTCAGCATAAAACACGCCCTTAAACGCGCAGCTATCCGCGTGCAAACCCGCCAGCACTGGCTCAATGATGCGCGTGCGCAGGCCATCCAACAAACCGGGATCAGATAACGTGGGCGTACATGCGCCCATCCCGCCGGTATTCGGTCCTTCGTCGTGATCGCGCAGGCGTTTGTAGTCGGTGACGGGCGGCATCATGGCGACGGTTGCCCCATCCGTGAACGCCTTGACCGCGATCTCCGTCCCGGTGACTTTCTGCTCAATGATCACGCGCCGCCCCGCCTGCCCCAAGGCATCGCGTTCGAACAACGCGCGTAGAATCCCCTCGGCATCCGATTCGCCCCTGGGAATAAAAACCCCCTTGCCCCGCGCCAACCCGTCCGCCTTGATCACAAAATCAGTGATGTGGCGATTCATCATGTAATCCAGCGCGTAATGCATA
>JAFGJA010000572.1 GCA_016929355.1 Anaerolineae bacterium
GGCGTGGCGGGCGGCGGCTGGTGTTGGAGCGGCAGCATCCGTGCGGCGGCGGGGGGGGGTGATTTGGCCGGTGATGGCGTGATCGATTGCGGCGCAGGTGGGGGTGCAGGTTGCGGGGCAGCCCTGCGGACGGTGGGCGGCGCATAACTCGGATCATAACTCTGGGGCGAAGGCGGCTTGGGCATCACCGGAGTTCGCACCTGGGCTACTGTCGCATCCTGATTCGGCGGCGCGGCATACTGCGCGGGCACGTTTGGCGGCGGGGCGGGACGCTGCGCGTACTGCGGCGGCAGCGTCGGATAGGTCGGAGAGGGCGGCGGTTGATAGGCGCGCCGTTGGTGCGAAAGCGGCAGTTGGCAATTCAAACACGCCGCGCTATCCAGGGGATTCATGTATTCGCAGCGCGGGCACTGCACCAGATTACCGTACACGATTGGTTCCCCGATGCTCCGCCGCCCCGAACGCCAATACATCACCAATAACACGACCCCCACGCCAAATGCTCCGAGTCCCCCCAGCGCCATCATGAATAAAATCGCACCTTCCACGAGATTTGTCCCTTTGGTGTGTAAACTGTTTGCTTTCAGTATAGATACGAGTGGCGCGTATCGCAATACAAAGTCCTGAAATTGCTAAATTTTTTGAAGGACTGGTCCTTTTGTGATTTTAGAAGATGACGAATGTCCATAGGCGGGCGTTCGTCTATCTGATAAACTCCTGATAATGAACTATGACTATCACTGAGTGGACTAATCCCATGCTATCTGATGATCAAGTAATTAACGTATTCAAAGCCCTGGCTGACCAAAATCGCCTGCATGTTTTTGAGTTATTACTGTGTAGTGATCGCACCAATTCTGAATTAATGGAAGAAACCGGTTTGCGGCAGAATTTGCTTTCGCATCACTTAAATATACTCAATGAAGCCGGATTGATTCAAATGAATCAGAGCGTGGGAGACGCCCGCCGCCACTATTACAGCGCGAACCTGAACATGGTTAATGCGTTTGGTGGGTGGTGGAAACAACTCATGCCGCCGAAAGATGCTCAATTACCGGCGCTCAAACAGCCGCGCCGTGTTTTGTTCCTCTGCTTGCGCAACCTCTCCCGTTCCTTGATCGCGGAAACACTCGCCCGGCACTTCGCGGCCAATGCATTGATCGTGATGAGCGCAGGCTTAGAAGCCTGTGATGATCCACTCCCCCCGCTCATGCTGCAAGTCTTAGGCGAGAATCATGTTCCAGCCGGTGGTCTGACGATCAAAACCGTCGATCAACTCGATGCCGCGCAGCATTATGACTATCTGGTAACGGTGTGCGACATCGTCCACGAAAATTCGATCCCAAAAACGCTGTCCTACACGGAATATGTGCATTGGTCCTTGCGCGATCCGATAGAGGATACGAACCATCCCGATGAGCAGTTGCAACTCATGCGCGAACTCTATGATGATGTTTACCAACGGTTGGCGCTGATGGTCAAGCGTTTGGCGGCGGAAGAAGCCCGTGCCGCCGAAAAATAACCGGATCGTAGGGTAATCACGCGCCGAGCGTATGTCAGTTATCCGATTGATTTGTTACAATCGAGCAGAAACGCATACCTTATCAGGAGGTTGATTCATGCAACGTCGCAGCCTGACCTTACTTTTTCTGCTGATGAGTGTTCTGGTATGGCCGTTGGCAGGAGCCACTGCCGCCAGAACTGATAACAGCCTATGTTTGAATGATCCTTTTGGCGCGGGGTGTACCGCCGGTCTGCCGAGCGTCAAATACCAACTGCTGCTGGATGAAATGCTGCTGCATCCCGAACCGAATGTGCGCCCGCTCGCGCCCAATATGGACGAAATCGCGCGGTTTGCCTTCCGCAGAATCGTTGGCGGATCAACCGCGATCTACGACGCGCCCGGTGGCAATGTCATTGGCGCGATTGATGCGGGATTTAACTATGTGACTGTTTCCGGCGCGCAGGGTGACTGGATCAAGATCAACGAGGGGCAGTGGATGCCCGCCAGCCAACTCGCGGTAGCGCGTCCGAGCGAATTTACCGGCGTCTATCTCGATGGCGATCTCGCTTACCCGATGGCATGGGTGCTAATCCCAGTCTATCCGAGTCCGTATCCCGGTGCGGCGGGCGATCAATCGCGCCCGATCATGGAGCGCTACACGCGCATGAACATTTTCGCGGCGGTGGAGGTCGATGGGTGGGAATGGTATCTCATCGGCCCGGAGCAGTGGGTCCGGCAGACGAACGTCGCCCGCATCCTTTTTGTGGATCGGCCCGCCGAGGTGAAGGGGCGCTGGTTTGCCATCGACCTCTACGAGCAGGTCATGATCGCCTATGAGGAAGATACGCCCGTTTACGCGACTCTCATTTCCTCCGGCCTGGAAGATTGGGAAACCAACGAGGGTATTTTTAACGTCTGGTCACGGCAAGTTAACGGCCACATGAGCGGCGCGGAAGGACAGGCTGATTTCTACTCGCTGGAAAATGTGCCCTGGGTGATGTATTACGACAACGCGATCTCGCTGCATGGCACGTACTGGCACGATGGCTTCGGCTACCGGCACTCGCACGGCTGCGTCAACCTGACGATCACGGACGCGCATTGGGCGTTTAACTGGTCCCGCGATGGCGGCTACGAAGAGCCGTATGTGTACGTGTACAGCACGGGGCAGTATAAGTAACTGGCCCCTCCCCATCCGCGATGGAGAGGGGGACTTGACTCTCGCCCTGACTCCCCCTATCCGTTTTTGGAGAGGGGGCCGGGGGGTGAGGTACACGGGGCACTGTGTGCGAACGACGAGTCGCGCAGCCGCCCCGTTTTTACATGTTCTGCTCCGGCGGAAAACGCGGATTCCGATCCGTCTCCTTGCGCCACCGCTTCACCGCCCGATCTGCCGCCTTGCCCCCGATTTGTTCCAATGCCGTCGCCGCCGCGAAATCGAGATCGCCTTCGGTCACACTGAGCAGCGCCGCCAGCGCATCCACTGCCCGATCATCACGTAACA
>JAFGJA010000573.1 GCA_016929355.1 Anaerolineae bacterium
CAGCAGAATCGCGGCCATCAATGCCACGCGGCGCGTGAACAATTCGCGGGCAAGGCCATACGTCGCCGGGATGGTCAGCGCGCCCAAGAGCGCACTAAACGCGCGTAAGCCCTGAAAATCACGCCCGAACACATCCACCAAAAACGTCTGTCCATACGAAAAAATGAACGGAAACGAGGCCGATGTGGGCATCGGTTCGAGCAAATTCACATCCGGGAACCGCCAGAAATACGTAATCCCCAGCGCGAAATGTCCCTCATCCACCATCACCGTCACATCGTCGCCCAGGTTCCAGAAACGCACGATCAGCGCGGCGAGTGTGAGGAGGAGGACCAGCAAGACCTCACCCCCCGCCCCCCTCTCCGTTTTTGGAGAGGGGGAGTCAGGTTGCGCGCGATCCGAGGATGTTTTTTCTCGTTTATCTGCTACCCTGCGTTCTTCGCGCCTGATCTCTGATCGACCTCTGCGGTGCAATACTCGCGGTATGCCCCCCAACCCGACCACCAGCAGCGCGATCCCGCCGATCAACAGCGCGAACTGCATATCCGGCGACATGCGCCAGATGCGATCCAGCAGAACGATCACTTCGCCGTTCGCCTCGGCCATGATCCAGATCAGCAACACACCCGGTCCCGCCAATACCCATACCCAACGCGGATACAGCGCATTCAAGCTACGTGATTTTTCCGGTGAATGCTCTGTAGGGGTGGGTTTAGAAACCCACCCTGGACGACTCGCCTCTATGCGCGCCAGCGTCAGCGCCGCCAGCAGCAGCAGCGCGCCAGCACCGAGCAGCCAGGGCGCGAACGGATCAAAATAGTCTTGGGGACCGGGCGTGGGGCGATAATGCTTAAGCGCTTCCCCCTGCGGACGGAATAAGTAGGCGCTCAGGATCATACACCCCGCCGCCAGCAGCGCCAGCACACGAACCAGGGCGACGCGACGGACCGAGATAAATGCAGCTAACCGAGTTATCATGCGTTCCCCACTTATTGTATTCATGCATGATCGACGTGCAGATCGTAGATCGTTCGCGCAGAGGTGTCAATTTCGCGCCTCAATTTCGCAGCAAATCATCTTCCAGTACAATCAGGGAAAGATCAACGAAAGGAAACCGATGAGCGCTCAACCCACCCTCGCCGAACGTATCGCCAGTAATCCCGTCAGGGTGGCGCGTGATATTCGTTACAACGGGCTACCGGCGGACCTGATCACACGTTTACAGGTGATTGTTGCGGTAGTGGATTCGATTGATACGCGCGATCTGTATTTCGACATGATGTATAATCCAGACCGGAATCGCGTTGTGCAAGACCTGATCATCGAAGAACAACTGCCACAGGTCTATACCTACCTCGATCACGCGGATAACACGCTGCGCCGCGCCGCGCTCGAAGTTCTGATCACAAAACCTAATACAGAACACATGCCCAGGGTGCGTGAACTGATCTATGATCCCGATCTGCGGATTCAGGAATGCGCGGTGATGGCGCTCGCCAGTCACACCTTGCAAACGCGCGGATTCCGGCACGAGGAACAGGCGTTTGAGACAACCACGCTGATTGATCTGATGGCTCCCGAAGGAGCACATCTCACACCACGCACACCCGCCAAACCAATCCTGCTCACGATTGATAAGCGCCCGCCTTGGCGTTTCGAATCACGCTATTTCTTGAACTTGTATCAAACATCGGAAGATGATCCCACCTGGCAATTCATGATCGTGGAAAACTTCATGAGTGGCTATCTGCTGATGCGCGCGTGGGAAATACATACGATCTGGCTCGGCTTCTACCCGCTCCACGATCAACACGAGCGTTACCGCGCACCGATTGCCACACTCCAAGCAATACAGCCGCGCACCGAATTTTGCACGTATGTTGTATCAGAGATAGATACATTTCTTAAAAACCTAAACGATCACGAAAAAATGGAACCGGAGGATTCAGGTGGTTGATTCGCTAACCTGCTTAGTGCTATACTGCGATCATCGAACGACTGGAGAAAGGGGGCACACATGTTTTTGCCTCTTGACGGGATGCGTGGCTAACACGTAATCCGCACAGAGCGATGGTTCGCCAAAAAATCGGCGATGGTTCGCCAAAGAACCGCTAGCCCAAAAATCTGCGCTGGCGGTTTTTTGTGTGTAAAATTCAGGTAAAATTTACGGTTTCGGCATATCTTTGCCGCGCGCAGCGTGTTAGAATCACTGTATCATCCATTCTGGTTTTGGACTTATCATGGCGAACACTAAACCTGTGACGGCGGACGAACTCGCACAACTCAATACCCAATTCGAGGGAGCTGATCCGCTAGAGATTCTCACCTGGGCAGCCGAACGCTTTATGCCCAAACTGGCGGCAACCTCCTCATTCCAGACGCAGAGTGTGGCGCTGCTGCACCTGATCAGCCGCGCCCGCCTTGCTAAAGCTGGTGAAGGTGAAACGACAATTCCGGTCATTTTCCTGGATACGGGCTACCATTTTCCTGAAACGCTCGCCTACCGCGATCAGTTGGTGGAGCAGTTTGGCCTGACGCTGACCATCGCGCAGCCCGCCAAAACGCCCGCCGAAGTGGTCAAGCAGCATGGCGACGCGCTCTATCGCAGCGATCCTGATCTGTGCTGCTACATCAACAAAGTCGAGCCGATGCAGCGCGCCCTAGCGGGGTTGGAGGCGTGGATTACGGGGATTCGCCGCGACCAAACTGCAAATCGCGCCACTGCGCAGCCGGTAGAACTGCTGCCAGATGGCCGCGTCAAGGTCAATCCGTTGGTCGCATGGACGCGCGAAGACTTGTGGACCTACATCAACCGCCACAATTTACCGTCACATCCCCTCTTTAGCCAGGGCTATCTGAGCGTGGGCTGTGCGCCGTGTACGGCTCCGGTCACGGCGGGCGGGGATGAACGATCCGGGCGCTGGGCTGGCTGCCAGAAATCCGAATGCGGTTTGCATACCGATGCCTTGACGCGCAAACGGGATATGGATTAGAGCGAATTACCTCACCCTTCAGCCCCCTTGTACTTCCCGATAGGATTCAGCAAACAGTTGCCGGAGACTGAAGCACTCCGGCAAGATCAAAAACTGGAAGCCCTCTGAAGGGGCTAAAACCACGTCATGGGCAGCTAATCCAGCCTCTTTAGAAGGCTTACAGGCTTTTGACTGTCCTAGCCGGACTGTTTCAACGTCCGGCGGCCTCCGTATATGGGACAGGTTACGGCAAACGCTCCACCCAATCATCCGGCAGGACGATCATATACATCTCCACTTCGCCCGTACCGTAATGCTCCCAATTGGACGTGAACAACACGCGCGTGAAATCACGGTTGACGGTAGCGTGCGGCTCCGCGAAATAGTCGAGTTCGGCTTCGCTGCGGATCGAGTGATGGTGGGCTAACTGCACGACACGCGGATTCGCCTGCAATTCCACCGCGTAAATCACCCCCGACATCCAGAACGGATTCGAGAAGTCAAGCGGCGACTCTTCGGGAAAGACTGAAACCAGCGCCCAACCGGGCCGGGCCACCGCCTGACCGGAGAAATGCAACCCAAAACCGCCCTGGGAATAATCGAGGTCAAACAGGGGCGTAATCGCGCCAGTCTGCAAATCCGCCATGACGATCTGATCCGTGTCAATTTCCTGATAGATCACTACGTCGCGGCCCTGCGCATCCAGCGCGAGATCGCTGTGCCCGATAATGCGGCTGATGCCCCACCCCTCACTGAGATCGCGCGTGTAGATCATCGCGCCACACGGGGCGGCATACGTGCCCATCGTGCCCGGTGCGCAAAATTCGAACTGCGCCAGCACGTAATCGCCGGAGAGGGACATACTCACGCTGTCCGGTTCGTTGTCCTCGCCAGTGGTCACGGTGTAGAGGCCGATCACCTCGTCCGCTTGCCAGTCATACGTCACCAAACCGCGCGTGATAAAGTCGCTATCCTCGACCATGAACGCATCATAACGCCCATCCGCCGAGGGACTCCCCTCCCAGCGCCGCCACATCACCACCGCGTTCCATTCTGGCGGCAGGTCCGCCGCGAAATCGTGGGCGCTGTGTGTTTCAATGGTCACGCCCGCCGCCGTTGGCGTCACATCCGCGATCATCAGCGTTGGCGCATCGGCATCGGACCAGGGACTAAACACAAACCGCAGCGGATTCTGCGCATCCCAGCGCGGCTCATCCAAATCGAGCGACGTTTGCACCGGCTGGATCGGTTGGAGCGTGTGCGCATCATACAGATACCAGCCCTCCTCA
>JAFGJA010000574.1 GCA_016929355.1 Anaerolineae bacterium
GCCAATTCGCGCGTCTGCGGACCCGGCGAAACATTTAAGGCCGCCTGTAACTCGTCTTCGAGACGCTCATACACCATCAAAGCATCTTCCGGTCTGTCAAGATCGCGGTAAAGTTCCATAATGGAACGCACGAGGTCTTCACGGTGGGGACTGGCGGCGGATGCCCGTAAGAAATAACCGAGCGCATCGCGCTTTTCGTCGCGTACTTTGTGAATCCGCGCGAGTCCGGCCAGCGCTTCCGCGTAATTAGAGGCCAATTCCTCCCGACGATCCATGATCCAGGACTGATCGACCATGCTCAGATAGGGGCCATTGTAGAGGGCCACCGCATTTTGCAGCATCACCAATGCTTCATCATCCGGCGCAACAGCCGCATTTTGCACCGCTTCGGCAAACTTGATCACGTCGTAATGCAGTTCCAGATCGGGCGAAATGCGATAAAAACCTGACCAATAGACCGTGAGGTCTGTGCCCAAAATTTCGCTGATCTTGCGCTTGGTGACATGAAACACATTGGTCGCTTCGCGCGTTGACAGATTCGGCCAGAAGGTCTGGAAAATCTCATCGCGCGTGGTCATCCCGCGATCCACAAAGTAATAGAACAACATGCGCGGCAGCACACCATCCCAATGTGTTACCAAACGCCCGTTAATCAAAACGCGCCCCGGCCCCAACGCCCGCACTTCCAACACATCCGAACCTACGGACCGGGTATAATCCAGGACCATTTTTTCAGGATACACCGGAACCAACGCCGTTTTACCCTGCAAATCGGCATGTTCGACCAGCGCCATCGGCAAAACGCGCGTGCCAATGACCACCCGACTTCCTTCTGGCAATTGCGCTGCCACCGTCGCAATAAACAGATTCACGGAATCCTGCTCGATCAGATCGTAGGCGTCCAAAATCAGCGATACCTTACCGTATCCGTTTAATGTTTTTACCAACACATTAGCCGCCGCTACCGGATCATCGGGCAAATCAGGCAATGTTGTATCAAGTTGCTGCGCGATGGTCGCTTGCAGCAGTTCCAGCAAGTGATTAAACCCTAACCCGGCTTCGGGGATAGCCAGGAACACGGTACGACTACCTAACTCATTGAGGACAGGCGCAAACAGCTGATGTTGGCCGTGAAAGTCGGGATGGAGGATGGTCAACCGAACACTAGCCGGCATAGCAAGCAACTGCTCTTTAACATGATCGAACGAATCTAACCTATTCATTTGATGTTTCTCCATCCTGTAAATACGAATAGTGTGTTTTAAAACTAAATCTCGTTAGTTCTTTTATGATAACTGCAATCTGATTCAACCTTATTAAAGCCATTATACACGTTTGGTGACACCGCGACAAGCCATCAATTGTTTACGTTTCATTTGATTGCAGTTTGATTGGCCGGTTTTATGTTGAGAGTGTATGCAATAAGGTTACTGTAGTGTGCCAATTGACATCATTGTGATTCATAAGCACACAGCCACAATGTAGCACCGTGCGGCTACCCATTGTCTGTCATTCAGCACTTTTAGTCACATCAGGGAGTTCGCCGTACTGCCTCCACCACATTGGGCAGGCGTTCGATCTTCGCCAAAACGCGCGCCAACTGCTTGAGGGTTTGGATTTCCAGGGTGAGTTCAAACGTTGCAATATGCTGGCGGGTGCTGATATTCACATTGGACATATTGATGCTTTCATCGGCAATAACCGCGCCAATATCACGCATCAAACCTTCGCGGTCATAGGCCACGATCACGACTGGCGCAGGGAAGCTCTGCGCACTTTCCGGCGGCCACGTCACGCTGATGATCCGTTCCGGCTCGGAGGTATTAAGCACATTTTTGCAATCGGCATGATGCACCGTGATCCCCCTGCCCCGCGTGATAAACCCGGTGATCGGATCGCCGTAAGTCGGATTACAGCATGGCGCTAATGTCACCAGCAGCCCATCCGTTTCATCGATCCGCATCCCTTCGGCCTCAACGCGCCGGTCACGGTGAACATTCGGTTCCAGCACATCATCCGGCGTGCCACTCTCCGCTTCGAGCAGCTTCACGCTGATTTGACCTGCTGTAAGTTCACCATACCCAATCGCGGCGGTTAAATCATCGGCGCGGTGATAGCCCATCTGGTGCGCAACTTCATCGCGCGAACGGGCGCTCATACCGAGTTTGCGTAATTCACGATCCAGCACTTCCTTACCCGCCGTGATCGCTTTACCGCGCTCCCGCCGCCGGAACCATTGCTTAACTTTGCCGCGTGCGCGCGTCGTTGTGACAAATCCGAGATCAGCATTCAGCCAATCCAGGCTCGGACCGCCACGACTCGCGGTGATGACTTCCACGCGATCCCCATTGCGCAGTTGGTAATCCAACCCCACCAGACGCCCATTCACCTTCGCCCCCCGGCAGCGATGCCCGACTTCGGTGTGAATGTGATAGGCGAAATCAATCGGGGTTGCGCCTTCGGGCAAATCAATAATGTCACCTTTGGGCGTAAAGGCATAAATGCGTTCCGGGCTGATCTGTTCAAGCATCCCTTGCACAAAGCCATCCGCATCATCGCCGCCATCCGATTCCTGAACTTCCTCCATCATGCGCCGCAACCGTTCAAGACGCTGCTCAAAGCGAGCCTCAGCGCTCGAACTGGCGCGATTTTCCTTGTAGCGCCAATGAGCGGCAATGCCAAATTCAGCCTCATAATGCATTTCCTGCGTGCGAATCTGGACTTCGAGCGTTTTACCTTCCGTATCCAAGACCGCCGTGTGCAAGCTGCGATATGAATTTTCTTTTGGCGATGAGATGTAATCGTCAAATTCGCCAGGGATGGCGTGATAAACATTGTGGATGATGCCCAGCGCCTGATAACATTCGGGAGTGGTATTCACCATGATACGGATCGCGCGGATGTCATAAATCTGGTTGAACGGCAAATTTTTGCGCTGCATCTTGCGGTAAATGCTGTAGATATGCTTGGGCCGCCCCGAAATATCCGCTTTTAACCCTTCCTGAGCGAACTGCTCGCGGAGAAACTCAATCGTGCGCCGCATATAGGCTTCGCGATCCGAACGCCGTTCGTCAATCTGCGCAGCAATGGCGCGGTAAGCGTCCTGATCCAGATAGCGAAAGGCGAGGTCTTCCAGTTCCCATTTCATGCCCCAGATGCCCAACCGGTTAGCGATAGGGGCAAAAATATCGCGCGTTTCCCGCGCTTTTTGTATCTGCTTATGCGGCGGCATGTGGACCAACGTCCGCATATTGTGCAGCCGGTCGGCCAATTTGATCAGGATTACGCGGAAATCAGACCCCATCGCCAGAAACATCTTGCGCAGATATTCCATTTCACGATCGGTCGGTTTACTGCCGTTGCGCCCTTCCATTTCCATCGGCAGCAGCTTGAGTTTGGTCACACCATCGACCAGTTCAGCGATTTTCGGGCCGAATTCGCTGTGGATGTCTTCCAACGTAATGCCGGTATCTTCCACCACATCATGCAGCAGCGCGGCGGCAATGGTCGTCGCATCCAGCCCCATATCGGCCAGAATCAGCGCCACCGCCACGCAATGCACCAGAAACGGCTCCCCAGACTTGCGAAATTGGCCCTCATGCGCATCGCGCGCGCGGCGATAGGCACGCTCGATCAGTTCGCGGTCTTGTGGCGTCGGCGTCGCTAAACTTTGAAAGATGGTGTCGAGATCGGTGATCGCTACCTGCATCCGCTGTCCTCAGAGTATCGTTTCCAGATAATTTCCAGTGTCTTAACCAATTTGCGGCATTTTAGACCATTTGAGATATATTCTACACTAGTTTGATCGCGTTGTGTGAAGGAGATTAGTTAAAGTGACAACTGCGAAATCGAAAAATGAGACGCTGGCTAGTGTAAATGTAACCCTGGATATGATGCGCGGCGTCATGATTATACTGGCAATAATCGGTATTTTCGTCGCGGGTTATATGAGTTGGGCCGAACTGACCAATAATGAAACCATGTGCGCCGATGTCGGCAACATCGACTGTACGGCGGTACAACAAAGCGCCTACGCGAAAACGTTCGGCGTGCCGGTAGCGGTCCTGGGGACACTTGGTTATCTTGCGATTCTGGGCGTCTTGATCCTGGAAGATCAGATCGGGCTGGTAGCGGCCTATGGGCGCACCGCCGTGGTGGGCATGGCGTTGTTTGGCGTTATCTTCCAATTGTACCTGACGTATGTCGAAGCGGCGGTGCTGGATAAATGGTGTCAATGGTGTGTCGCCTCGTTTGTGACCATCACCCTTTTGCTGATTTTTGGCGGAATCCGGCTGAAGAACTTCCTGGAACCCTTGCAAAAATAGCATCTATCACGCTTTTCCAAACGCAAGAACCAACATTGCTAAAAAACAAACGGCCTCGTAATGAGGCCGCCCGTTTTAAAAATCAGCGTAGCATTAATCGCCGCGATGCTGTTTGAGCGTGCGCGAGAAAATTTCTTCACGGTCATGGTGGCGTCTGTTCTTCTTGCTGCGTTTCTTGCTCTTCTTGCTGCGCATTGGCATTTCCATGCCCGTGCCTTCCATCGCCTGGCGGAGCGCCAATTCCATCGCGGTTGGCATTTCTTCGAATTCTTCATCTTCGATGACCGCCGCGACTGCGGCTTGTTGCAGCGCACGCACGCTGAGATCAATTTGCTTCTTGCGCCGGTTCACGCCAATCACCTTGACCTCAACCGATTCACCAACTGATACGACATCCGAGGGATCACCAACGTAGCCCTGGGCCAGCTCGGAAACATGCACGAGGCCGGGCCGTTCCGCACCAATATCAATGAACGCGCCAAATTTCTCCACGCGGACAACTTCGCCCGTAAAGACGGCATCCGGCTTGAGTTCGTTCCAGGTGACAGCCGGGGGCTTGAGCATGGTTAAATTCATGCGCCCCTTCTGCTTATCTACATCCAGCACCCAAACCGTAACTTGATCGCCTTCATTCAAAATATCGGTGACATTTTTGACATGGCTTTCGGAGAGTTGCGAAATGTGGAGCAGGCCAAGACGACCCACGCCCACATCGACCAATGCGCCATACAGGTCGATTTTCTTCACAACCCCTTGCAATTGCATCTTAGGGGTAATTTCTTCGATAGTAGTGGGGGTGTTTTCCGTCGTCATAGACTTATGCTCCTTATCGGGTCCGGGCCGGGCTTATCTTACCGGCGTGTACTCTGTGTATGATCGAGGGCGGATTATACCTGTTCCTTACAGGTGGGTCAACGGTGTGTTTGGTTCGGGTTAACGATCCAACCCGTTACAAGCACAAAACACGATCACAACAAGGGGGAATCAGTTTCGAAACCTGATTCCCCCTTGCCAATGGTTGTAGTCGAGAATCTTGGAAGATTCTCACTGACCGGCATCACAAAGGAACTGATGGAGAAACGAAAACAACATCAGATGATCGTGTAGGGGAGCACCAATGTGTGCTCCCGTTTTTTTTCGGGCCGACACGGTGGTCGCCCCCTACATGACCATGCGAAATCTATTTCTTTTCGCCATTAGCTGCCACTCTTCGCCAATTCCGCTTCAATGAGTTGCTGGAAAACCTCAAACGATTGCGCGCCAATCGCCTGCACCACGCCGTTGATCACGAAACCAGGCGTTCCGCGCAGCCCGTAATTCTGCGCCGCTTGATAGTCGGCCAGCACTTCATCCGCATACCGTTCCGTCGCCATACATTCGGTGAACGCTTCGGTATCCATGTCAAATTCGGCGGCATAACTGATAAAGGTTTCATCGTTGAGCGGCGTCCCTTCATTTTCGGTCAAACGCTGAAACAGACGATCATGAAATTCCCAGAAATACCCCTGCTCCTCAGCACATTCCGTCGCCATGCTTGCGCGATAGGATTCTTCGCCAAAGATCGGAAAATCACGATAGACAAATTTCACTTCATCGGGATATTCCTCAAGAATCTGTAGTAACGTGGTCTGATACCAACGCCCGCAATAGCCACACTGAAAATCAGAGAATTCAGTGATCACCACCGGCGCGTCATCCGGCCCGCGAAAAGCATCATCTTCTTCCGCTACGCCCACCGGGATAATCGTTGGCGTGGGGGGGATGGGCGTATTGGTCGGGATCAGCTTAAACACTTCTGTCGCCACCGCGTTATCGACCATCGCTTGCACCTGGGCACTGTTCAAACCATCCTCACCGACGGGCGCAGCCGCGATTTCTGTCCCGACCACCTCGGCCACAATCTGGCGCACCTCATCTTCGCTCAAAGAGTCATCATCGGATGATGTGCCAAAATCGCCAAAGGGTGTGGTGATCAAACAGGCGACCAAAAAGGCCAGACCAATCAACAGGCCAACGCCGTACAGCAGCACATTCGGGCGCGCATTGTTGGGGGGAGTAGGTTGATTATCCTGAGAATTAATTTCTGCCATGCCTTTTTCCTTCATCTATGTGGCGCGATACTTCGTTCGCAAATTATACGTGTCCAAAGCATCGTTAGGCAACCCGTAATTCTATTTTTTAACCAACGTCTCACTCATTGGATCGTGCTGTTGGCGATGCTTGACGGCGGCGGCATGGTTCGCGTTCGCGTAACAATAAACACACCCATAGGGGCATGTATCATACATCCCAATATCCCGGCTGGTCACACACCCACACTGTTCGCGTGTGGGATTGGCTTGCGTGACATGCGGGCGATCCGGGAACAACTGCGCCAACAGATCGCCATCAACACAGTGCGCTTTTTGTACTCGATCACTCAACAAAGCATCCTGGCAGCAGGCGTGCAACGTGATCCCGCACTCGTCCGCACAATCCGCCATCTGCTCAACCAGCGCTTGTTTGGCCTCAAGCGGCGGATCGCAGTAAGGAATGTTCGCCTTTTGCATCCGGCGCTGCACCTTGCCATAATAACTCGCAAAACTGAAATAACAGCGCTCCGTGTGCCCGGCCAACGCACGGGCGATCTCACGAAAACGAATCAACCGCTCCCCTAAATCCCCTCCCCCTTCTGATGGAGAGGAGACTTGCCCAGCATCACCCAGGGCAACAATCGGATCGAAGCGCCACAACACATGACGGGGACTTGTACGCTCGGCCAATGCGTGAAATACCTTAATTGCGGCTTCCCAGCGCGGCACATGCGGCTCTAACTCGCGCGGCGACCCCGTGATCGTGTAATGGCACACAAAGCGATAGTCGCGCGCCTGCAACTCATCACTATAATCCAAAAACGGCCCGTAATATTTGGACCAGAACACAATACTATGCACGTCTTCCGGCAGCAGCGAAACGGAATGCAGCGCCCCGCTAAACGGGTTGGGATAGCTGGCCGATCCCACGCGCAAGCGATTCATGAACCAGGGCATATAAAACGCGGGAATATCCGTGCGGCGGCTGGCCGAAATGATCATGGACGGCATAACGAAACACTCCTTGAACATTCGCAGTAAATCAATACCTAAAGAAAAAACCGCGCCCATGTACCGAGTAATCACTTGCACATGGGCGCGGCGCGCGGAGGGGGGGGGGCAAAACGCGGGAAAGTTCTAACGCCTAATCAATCATCATCAGCGACAAAATCGCTGTCATCGTCACCGCCACCATCGTCATCATCACTGCCGCCAAAGGCGTGTAACGGCATAATGGCATAGCGTTCGCGGATCAACATCTCCAGTTCATAGGCCAGATCGGGATTATCGCGCAGATAATCTTTGGCATTCTCACGCCCTTGCCCAATCAACCCATCGTTGTAACGATAAAATGCGCCGCGCTTTTCGATAATATCCGCCTCGACACCCAATTCCAGAATGTCGCTTTCCATGCTGAATCCATGATTGTACATCAAGTCGATTTCACATTGGCGAAACGGCGGCGCGACCTTGTTCTTCGTAATTTTGACGCGCGTGCGGTTGCCAATCACTTCATCCTTGAGTTTGATCGCTTTAATGCGGCGAATGTCAATACGGACGCTGGCATAAAACCGCAGCGCGCGCCCACCGGCAGTCGTTTCGGGATTGCCGAACATCACGCCGATTTTCTCGCGGAGTTGGTTCGTGAAAATCACCGCCGTGTTTGACTGCTTGATCGCACCGGACAATTTGCGCAGCGCTTGCGACATCAACCGCGCCTGCAACCCCACATGCGAATCGCCCATCTCGCCTTCGATTTCGGCACGCGGAACCAATGCCGCCACACTATCCAGCACCACGACATCAAGCGCCCCACTCCGCACCAACGCTTCCGTGATTTCAAGCGCCTGTTCACCCATGTCCGGCTGCGAAATGTACAGGTTGCCAATATCCACACCGAGGCGCTGCGCATAGACCGGATCAAGCGCGTGTTCCATATCCACAAACGCGCACGTTCCGCCTAACGCCTGCGCCTCTGCGATAACGTGCAAACATAACGTCGTTTTGCCGGAACTCTCCGGCCCATAAACCTCCGTCACCCGCCCGCGTGGAATCCCACCCACGCCCAACGCGAGATCAACCGCCAGTGAACCGGTTGAGATCACCTCAACGTTCATGTGGGTGGCATCACCCAACCGCAAAATCGTGCCATCACCAAACCGTTTGGTGAGGTCTTTTAAGGTATTATCCAACGCCTTCAAGCGTGCTTCGTCTGTCATAGGTTTCCCATCGCTTCCTACTGCTCATACGTTCTAAATCATATATTGATTTTAGCACTAACGTTCTAAGACGTCAACTATGGAAATTCACGACTCGATCCCACGCGCATACGCCAACGCCTGATCATACATCTGAAACAGTTTGACGTTGATCGCGCCAAATTGCGGACTGCGGAAACCATCCGCCACATGCTTCATCACATCTGTCACCGCTACAAAAATCAATTCGTCCATCAGGGGATGACGCAGCAACGGTGGGTCGCTCTCCACCGCCAATACCATCCCGTTTGTGATATTGTTCATCGTCGCGCGCTGAAACGCCGGGCGCACATCGATCACCAATTTGACCGGCGCGCCAACTGATTCGACCAATGGGCCAAACTGCCGCGCAATTTCTGGCGTATCAATTTCGGCCTCATAATCTGCGCCCAATGTGACCAAAACAATCGGTTCGTCTGGAAGTTGCTCGATTGAAAATGACACGGCACACCCCTTTTTGATCTAATCGTAGCACCAAACCATGCCCGGATGCGACAGGATGTATTAAGGAATGCGGAATACAAAAACGCTCACAGTGTTGGTGTTACCGTGACTGCAAGCGTTTTTTCTTGATGTTTGCCACCCTTTACTCATGGAGAAAACAATTAAAAGTAGCCCCATGTAGGGGCCGACCAGCGTGTCGGCCCAGGGCGAACACATGATGAACCGCAGGTTCGCGTTCGCCCCTACGTGAGATCATGCCAAATCTACATATTTTCTCCATCAGGGCGAAACGGCTAGTCCTGCAACAGCATCAGATCATAGGTTCCGGTAGTGCCGCCAAAATTCAACCCGTAATGGGTGGCGATGATATAGTATGTGCCGGTTGAGGGCAGCGTAATTTTATCGATCACCGAATCGGGGTTTTTACCGGGTTCCACATCATCGTTAAACCCAACCAGCAGTTGTTCTTGCGTGATCAGGAACAGCGCCGGGTCCAACGTACCGCCGACACGGGCATTCATGCTCAAGGTCACGATGTCACCCGACTGCCCTTCAAACGCATACACCACAAAGCGCGTTTGCTCGGTGATACTGCCGGACACCGTTTGCCCGTAGGTGATCGGCGTGGCGGCAGCCAACTCAGCCTGATAGTTGAGCGATGCCGGGTCTTCCATACTGAAGACACCGCCCGGCCCCGCCGTGACCGTCCCATCCTGCCCAATCGTGAAAGTGATCATGTACCGTTGATCAGCCGTTAAGGGCTGCGGCGTCAGGTTGATGATATTCTGCCCACTGACATTCACCGTCAGGCCAAAGTTGGGAACACGCAGGTCATCGCACGAACTCTGATGCCAGACTTCGATTTCATACGTGCCGGGGAACTTGCGATTGGCGGGCCAGTAGATGTACGACACCGGATTTTCTACCGGGTCCACACACCCGACATTACCGTCTTCTTCCAGCACACCCCCACTGGACACTGTTGGAATATCATCATACACCGTGTTACCAAACGTATCACGCACCAGAAGCTGCAAATCAGCCTGGGTTGCCCATTCGAGCTTAATCTCGATTTCGCCGCCGGGCAGCACATTAGCCGGTGTTGCCGTCGGCACAGGAGCCAGCGTTGTATTATCTGTAGTCGTCCCAGCATTACCTGTATCCGTAGTCGCAGCAGTCGTGCCGGTGCTGCTCAGGCGGAGGTTATATTCGCCTTCCGTTCCCCCAATGGTCAGTCCATAACGTGTGACCAAGACCGTGTAAGTGCCATCATTCAGCAGCCCAAGACTCAGCGCCGAATTGGTGGATTCTTCAAAATCGTCATTGCTAGCAACTGGCGTATTCCCCGGCCCCAACAGCGCCAGATAGGTATCCAGGCTGCCGGACTGTGCATCCACCGCAATGTTGATATTGGTCCCGGCGGTGGCATCAAAACGATACGCCTGCGCCGGAGAGGAGTTGGTAATCAAACCGGAAACGGTGCTGCCAACGGCAATCGGATCGGCATTGGTGATCTCATTGGTGAACAAAGTCACATCCAACCCGGCATTAACGCCGCCGTTCTGCAACTGCCACGCACCATCGACCCCAACGACCAGACGCGCCAGATACTGCTGACCGGGATTCAACGTACCGATCAAGCTCTGCGCCACATCATTATTGACCTGACCATTCAACGTAAACAACTGCGGTCCACCTGTTGCACAGGCCTCAGTGTAATAAATGATCAGTTCATAGCTGCCCGCCGGAACCGTGCCCGCCGGCCACGCAACCGTTTCGGTGGGTTCAGTCGCAATCGCCGCATCGCAATTGGCATTAACGTCGGCATCCAATGTGCCGCCGCTCGGTGAACCGGGACTGTTACGGTGAACTGTTCCGCCGACCGGATCGCGCACCTCAAGATTGAAGTCAACCGCCGCATTCCAGATCAGGTCAAACACGATGCCCCCATTGGTCAGGGTAACGGTCTGCCCCCCAACCTGCTGAAACCCGGTCACTTGCAGCCGGAACGTGCCAGCCGCATCACCGGTTGCACCACTGCCACGCATGACGGTAACATAGTACGTTCCCGTCACCGGCAGCACCGCATCGGCAATCGTCGCCGTTGTCGGCGTGCCGAGATCAACATCCTGCACAACCAAATTACCGCGCGCGTCGGTCACGACCACGACAAGCTGCAATTCCTCGATCTCCGTCGAGACATTGAGCGAGATCGTATCTCCTGCGCTGGCAACCAACGTATACACCTGCGAAAAATTCTGCGCACTCAACTGGCCGGTCACAATATCACCAACTGTGATTGGCTGACCAGCACCACCTTGTGCCCGTACCGGCATTGGCCGCAGTGCTGAGGGAAGCACCAACCCCAACGCCAAGACCACAACCAGCAGCACTAATGTGATCGGGCGATATATCGTTTGATAGCGAGTCATAATTTTCATCCCTACAAGACATGACGCTTTTAAATGGCGAACCCTACGAGTAA
>JAFGJA010000575.1 GCA_016929355.1 Anaerolineae bacterium
AGAGAAAAACGAGGTTAAAGGCAAAAGAAAACCCTATTTTCATCTCTTTGATGTGTCGCCGCTCGTGGCGGCATGGTGAACTCCCTTAGTATTATAGGGGTTTGGTCGCCGCGCACAACTTACGTGATTAATCCTGGGCGGGTCGCCGGACCTGCTCCGTCGATTTGTAGTAATAGTAGTAGTAGCTGCCGTAGTAGCTCAGATCGCGGGATGAGATCGCATTCAAGACCAACCCCTTGATGTTCACATTGAGGGTTTGCAGACGTTCTTTGGCCCGGATCGCATTATTCGGTCTTGTTTGCCCGGCTTCAATCACCAGCACCACCGGGACCTCGATCACGGACGCCAGCACCACCGAATCCGCCGCGATCAAAACCGGCGGGGTATCAAACAGGATGATTTCGATGTCCGGCACGGCGACAAAATGCTCAAACCAGCGCTGCATTGAGGCCGATCCCAACACTTCGGCGGGATTCAAGGGAATATGCCCGCTCGTGATGACGCTCAAACCGGGCACATCCGTTTCTTTGATACATTCCTGAACTTCGGGCGCATAAACAAAACGCCCGTCAGCCTGCTCATACACCGTTTCATGCGGGTCCAGCGACAACAGCGACGAAAGCCCGGTGTGATTCTCCAAATTAAATACATCATGGAGGCGGGGTCGCCGGAGGTCGGCATCGATCAGCAGCACGCGCCACCCGGCAGCCGCCATCGCTACCGCCAGATTCGCCACCGTGATCGTCTTTCCTTCACTGGGTCCGGCGCTCGTCACCAGATACGTGACCTGCTTGCCATTCATGGCATACAGTAAATTGGTGCGCAAGGTCCGATATTCTTCCGCCGATGGGGAATCGGGATTCCGGTAAGCGATCAGGCGGTCACTATAATCATCACGGCGGCGACCAAACTTCGGAATAGCGGCAATCGTGGGCAGGTCCAACAGTTGATTGGCCTGCTCCGGGGTACGGATGGAATCATCCAGATATTCAACCAACAGCGCCACCCCAAGCGCGAGCGCGGCCCCCACGATCACCGCGACAACCGTATTCCGTGTCGCTGAATTGGGCAGCAAACCCACCAGCCGCGCCTCTTCAAAAACTTCGATGACGTTCGTCGCCTGCACCTGCGAGATCGTATCTTGATAATTCGCAATGGTGGCCGACGCCTGAATAATCTGGTTGGTGATGGTGTTATACTGTTCGGTCAAGCGCTCAACATCATCCAACTCTGTCGCGGCATCCAATTGGTTTTCCACATCCGCCAGCCGCAGCCGCGATTGATCCAGTTGTTCACGCAGTTTTTCAATTTCCGAGGTTGATATTTCGATCAAACTCTCTTGCTCAGGCGTCAAACTGCCGGGACTTTTCAGGATCAACTGGTTCGCCACTTCATCGGCAATATTCACCGCCAGGATCGGATCAGCATGAGTCACGACAATTTCGATCAGCGAGGTCTCCTTCACCACGCGCGCGGTAATGGTACTCGCCAACGCCCCCGGCGACATATTGAAATTGCGGGCATTAATCGCATCCACCAACACCGCGTAATTCCGCGCCATAAAGACATACGTCTGCGCCAGGTCCGCCCCTAATTTGATTTCATAGGATTGCGGATTCGGATCGTAGTAGTAGTTGCCCACGGCCATTGTGACCCGCGCCCGATACAAATCTTCCTGGCGACTGCCAGAAATGAACGCCGCACCACCAGCCAGAACTGAACACAGCACAATCAGCCACAGCCATTTACGAAAGAGTCGAATGTATTGCAGAAGTTCCATCAGTTTTTTCCATCTACTATCTACGCCCTATTCGTAAATGATTTCAATCCACTCATCTTGGCGCAGGACGACATCAAATTCAACCACCGGGCGATCCAGGCTGTATTGGGAGCCAGGCTGCGGCGAAGCCGAGATCACACGCGCGCCCGGCGGCAACTGCACCGCAATATTGGCGACTGCACTGCGCGTACCCGGCTGTTTTTGGAGCAGCAGCCGGTATGATTTATAGGGTCCCATTGCCTGGACCGTGTACGCATTGGTATAAGCGACTTCCAACTGCGTACTGTCATCATACATCACCTCAACCACGCCCAGCAGCACGGTATAATCGGCCTGTTCGATCACATCGATCTCAGAACTCATCGTCCCGGAAATAAACGTGCTGCCCGCCGGGGTAAACACCTGGATGAGCGCCTCATAATCTTTTTCCCGACCATAATATTCCGGCACAAAAGCCGGGTCTGCCAGCGCTAATGATGCCGGGAAATCGTAAAAGACCGACGCGATACTTTGCACCGTACCATCAGCTTCAATTTTCACATCATAGTTCATCTGGCGGTACACGGAACTGGACGATTTAGTCGCCTGGATATTCGCTTCCGCCACTAAGAGCGAATCGTAGCCCTGCGCCGCCGAGGGATGCCCCGCCCAACGCAGCGACTCGATTCCAATCTGGACCGTCTCATCGGCAAAGTACAACTTGATATGCGATTCTTGCAATGCCTGGAATAATGCCCGGTTAAACGCGCTGTGCGTTTTTTGATCGGCCTGCTGCCAGCTATCCACAATACTCGTTACCAGCGCGGCTAAAAAGCTTTGCTGGTAGGCTACCGGATCATCTGCGGCCCGCCCGGAGTAGATTTGCTCGCGGGCGCGTTCGGCATCCACCATCACATCATAATCCGGCACATAAATCTGCCCCAAAGCGTCCATCAAATATTCCAACGCCACGAGATCAATCCCGATCACGCCGTTGGCTGGCGTCGAGGAATTATGACCGTTATTGTAGTACCATAACGCCATCGCTGCGGTTTCAGAAAAATCAGGGGATAGACTGCCATCCCAGGCCGGGTGAATCGAATCGATGTAGGTAGCCCACCACGCCGGAATCGCAAAGGGCGCAGCCACCGACGCAGCAGGCGGGCGAGGATCATCGGCTGTTGTCGGCAAATAAGCCTGATCCTGAATCCGTCCACTGCGCACCCGCAGCCAGCCCCAGGCATTGATGCGCCCGCCACTCGGCAGGAGTTCATCGTTATTTTGCACCAGGACCAAATAGGTATGCGGCTCATCAATCCCGAACAAAACGGTCAACAATTCGGGCGACTCACGCGCCACTTGCGTATAAAATAGCAACTGTTCGGCCAGTTGCCGGTAGGTGTTGACTTCGACCAACACAGCCGCCGACAGGCTGTTTTGATCCAGGCTGTCAAAAATTCCCAGCGCCAGGCGCAGTTGGTTCTCTGCCGCCAAAAACCGAACCTGCCCGGCTTCTAACATTTCGATCATGCGGCGACCAGTGGCAACCGGCGTCGTGTCACTCGTATCCGCCGTGATCTCATCTTCGGTTTGGAGCAAGACCACCACGCCCCCTAACCCGCTCAAAAATTGGGCCGTGCCGGTAGTGAGGTGAATCCGCGCCTGGATAATGTCAAGCTGAATTTCTGTTTCCTGACCGGCTAAGGATGCCAGCGAACGAAACGGACTTGTCCGGGAATCTAAGCGGGCCAATGACGCATTCAATTCGTTGACGGTGGACAACAAATCGATGTAATCTTGCAGGGCCAGATCGGTAGCGGGCTGTTCAATGAGAAGATTCAGACGTTGGTCCATCCGCGCCTGATCCTCATCGACATTGGTGATCGCATTCGAGATCAACATGGCCGTGCCCGCGATCCCGACCACCACCAGCGCCACAACCCCAATGATAACGGGCAGCATCCAGGAGCGAATGAGCATTTTGATCGTATACCACCGCCGCCGCCGTCTGCGCCGCCACCGAATCGGGACGGTATCGCCAGCAGAGGATGGCTCGTGGTCAATCACCAATTCAGGTTTGATGCGTTCGCTCACAATGATCTCATTCCTCTACATCCATAACACCGTCATCCGCAAAAAAATAACCACATTGATTAAATGTAATACTAGCGCATAGACTGCATTTTGAACAGAGCATCCCAAACGGCACGCATCAAACAGAACTGTCGTGGTTGTAACAAAGACCGTTATTCAACGCCAGTTTTTTATCCTAAATTGACCCTATTTACGAAGAATCAAACACGTTTGAGACAAAGTGTACACGGAACGCAAATATGCCGACCCTATTGCAGTTGGGACTCCAGATCGCTGGCAAGCTGGCGCAGCGTATTTTCCCAGTCCAAAAAGTCGGATAAGGCGTCTTCAAAGCCCACATGAGGCGTCAGGCTGTTCTGGCAGCGCGCATAGATCAACGAACTGGCATCGATCACTTGCTGTGCCCAGGCGCTGGCTTCAGCCCCGCGCGCCAGATGGCGATCCAGCCCGTCATAGGTCGCCATAAACGCCGGACAATCGACAGTCAGGGTGGCGGAGTCGGCGGTCTGTTGCAGCGCGCGCATATCATCCAGTACGAACCGCGCGAA
>JAFGJA010000077.1 GCA_016929355.1 Anaerolineae bacterium
ACTCGGCACAGTCGTCTGTCCGGGCGCATTGGCAACCCGGTTCCAGGTGGGCATGGCGGCGCAATCCATCGCTACCGTTTCGCTCAATATCCGCAACGCAGCCGGGGCTGCCGCCGCCGATTCGGTGCGCGGGTTATTACCCCCCGGCGCTATCGCCAGCGTGATCGGCGGGCCGCAGTGTGCCACTAACGCGACGTGGTGGAACGTGACTTATACCGCCACCAATGGCACGATCACCACCGGCTGGATCGCGGAAGGGGACGCCGTTGAATACTGGCTCCAACCCTATGGGGTGGGCGTAGCCGGTCCCGGCGGGCTTATCGCCCCCGAAGATATGTCCCAATTTGCGCCGATCACGCCCGCGAATGTGGGCCAGTTAAGCGCCCTGACCCAGACCAGCGTTATGACCAGCCTCGCGGAATTGATGCCCGCCAATAGTGCAGATGCATTTCTGGAAGAACAGTCATCCGGTCTGCCCGTTTTGTATTCGGGCACGACCCGCCAATCGCTGAGTCTCACACTGGGCCACGCCGGGCAAATGGTGCGCGCGCTGACGCTGGCCGGCGATCCCGATCTAGGGGGTGTCCAGGCCGCCACGCTCGAAAATAATCCGGCTAACAACGCGCAAACGCTGCTGTATGTGTGGAGCTTGAATACGATCAACGGCCAGCAGCAGGTCATGCAGTCCTTCGGGCTAACGCTGCCCTTCCCCGCCAACGACATCGAATTCAGCCCCAGTGGGCGCTGGGTGGCCGCCACCAGTGGCACGTTCATGGCGGTTGATCCCAACACGCCGAACGGGGTCTATGTGTGGGAGATCGTGTCCGGCGCGCAGGTCGCCGCGCTGCAACTCCCATCGGCGGGCGGTGGCATGACCTTCAGCCCGGATGGGCGCTTCATGGTTGTGGCATCCCCGGCGGCGGAAATCTATGTTTTCGATACGGCGACCTGGGCGCAGCTTGCGACTTTACCGGCGGCCCCGGCGCTGTCAGGCTCAACGGCGCTGACCTTCAGCCCGAACAGTCAATGGTTGGTCTTTGGCGAACAGGGCGGGACCGTGCAGGTCTACCATACCAACACCTGGACCCTGTTACGCACGCTCACGCCGGAATATGAAGGCGCGGCGGCGTTTGTCGATTTTTCGCCGGATGGCACGGTGTTAGCGGTGGGCATTGTCTATTTTGCGAGCCAACACCCCGAAAACCGTGCCAGCACCCTTGCCCTGTGGGATGCCAACACCGGTCTGCTCCTGCGCACGCTGCCTGAATTCAACGATCTGCCGCGCGCGCTAGGCTTCCGCTCCGGGGGGCGGCAGTTGGTCGCCATCGGGCAGCAGTCATGGTGGTCGTGGGCCGTGCAGTAACGCGGGTTCGCTGAACGTCATCCCGGTTTTTTCGGGGAAATGATGGGGCACAATATGTCCTTAGCGGCCTCACCCCCCGGCCTCCCTCTCCATCAGAATGGCGAGGGGGAGTCGGGCACGCGATCAAGTCCCCCTCTCTAACTCGGTTGGAGAGGGGGATTTAGGGGGTGAGGCCGTTTTGAAATCTCACTCGTTACCAGATTAGCATCAAACCCTCCCTGGGCGACATTGCAACGTCGCCCCATCTTGGTCACACCGCCCAATTTTTAAGGCTTCTCAACCCCTCACCCGACTGGTATAATGGCCCTGGTTAACGGGAAAAGGGCCGCGCGCTGTGCGCTCTACCGCTTTCCCAACCATTTATTCGTTTGTTTGACCGGCGGTTCCAGGTCCGAACCGTCTGGTGACTTGGTCCAGGCCAAAAGAAGGACGATTAACCAATGGGACTCACTAAAAAAGAAAAAGAACTGATCATCGAAGATTACGCCCGTCACGAAGGCGATACCGGCTCCCCCGAAGTGCAAATTGCCATGCTCACCACCCGCATCTTACAGCTTACCGAGCATCTGAAAGTGCATAAGCACGACGAACACAGCCGGCGTGGGCTGCTGAAACTGGTCGGGTTGCGTCGCCGCCACCTGAAGTACCTCAGCCGCAAAGACCCGGAAAGCTACCGCGAACTGATCAAACGGTTGGGGCTGCGGCGCTAATTCAAATCGGCACATGTGCGCGGATCATCATGGTCCGCGCGACTGTTATTGCCGAAATGCGCGGATTCCATTATAGTTATATCGGTTGGATCGCAGCCTGATCAGCGATCCGCCAGACGTTTATGTGCCCGGTATGGCAGGAATTGGAACATGCGGTCAAGGCGACATCATAGATCGTTGGCATCCCTAAGGGGGGCGATCACGTCTTGACAACGAGTTCCAGTCCCTGACCTCCGGGCGTTATGTTGGAGGTAAAAACCCCTATGAGTAACACTATGCCCGCCAATCATCGCTTTAGCGCGATGGTCGGCAGTAATGAGATCGTCGTGGAAACCGGCAAGCTCGCCGAACAAGCGGGTGGAGCCGTGACGGTGCGCGTCGGCGACACCGTCATCTTTGGCACAGCGACGATGAGCGCGCGCCCCCGCGAAGGCATCGATTTCTTCCCGCTCAGTGTCGATTACGAAGAAAAACTATATGCCGCCGGGCGTATCCCCGGTAGTTTCTTCCGCCGCGAAGGTCGCCCCTCAACGGCGGGTGTGCTGATCGCCCGCGTGACGGATCGCCCCTTGCGCCCCTTGTTCCCCAAGGATTTGCGCAACGAGGTGCAGGTGATCATCATGTCGCTGGCGCACGACCAGGAACATCACGTCGATATTGCCGGAATCATCGCCGCCAGCGCCGCGCTGCACATCTCGGACATCCCCTGGGATGGGCCAATCGGTGCGGTGCGTGTTGGCCTGATCGATGGTGAATTTGTCGCCAACCCGACGATCCCCGAAATGGAAAACAGTCTGCTTGACCTGCGCATGGCGGGTACGGCGGACGCGGTGATCATGGTCGAGGCGGGCGCAAAGGAAGTCGATGAAGAAACGATGGTTAATGCGCTGCGCTTTGGTCACGACGCGATGCAGCCGGTCATTCTGCTGCAAGAAGAAATGCGCCAGCAGTTGGGCAAGCCCAAACGCGCCTACGAATCGATCACCGTTGCCGAATCGCTGACCAGCGAAGTTTCCGGTAAGGTTCAGAGCGAGATCGCCAACATCGTCGCCACCAAGACCGAGCGCGACGAACGCAACGAAGCCATGGACGCGCTGCGGGATCGCCTGCTCGAAGAATATGAAGATTTCAGCACACCGGAAATCGAAGACCCGGTGAGTCTGAAGGATGTGCGCGAAGTCATCAACAACACGCTCAAGCAGGAAGTGCGCCGCCGCATCCTCGAAGATGGTATCCGCCCCGATGGGCGCGATTACGTCACCATTCGCCCCCTCGCCGCCGAAGTGGATTTAATCCCGCGCGTGCACGGGTCGGGCTTGTTCAAGCGCGGCCAGACGCAGGTTCTCAGCATCACGACGCTGGGCACGCCGCGTGACAGCCAGACGTTGGACGGGCTGCATCCCGAAGACACCAAGCGCTACCTGCATCACTACAATTTCCCGCCCTACAGCACGGGCGAAACGTGGATGATGCGCGGCCCCAAACGCCGCGAAATCGGGCATGGCGCGCTGGCGGAAACCGCCCTTGAACCGATGATCCCCGCCGAAGACGAATTCCCCTACACCGTGCGCGTCGTGAGCGAGGTCATGTCGTCGAACGGCTCCACCAGTATGGCGAGCGTCTGCGGCAGCACCCTGTCCCTGATGGCGGCGGGTGTGCCGATCAAGCGCCCGGTGGCCGGGATTGCAATGGGTCTGATCAAAGATGGCGACAAATACGCCGTCTTGACCGACATTCAGGGCATGGAAGATCACCTGGGCGATATGGACTTCAAAGTCGCCGGGACCAGCGAAGGGATCACCGCCCTGCAAATGGACATCAAGATCAAGGGCGTGAGCGATGACATCATGCGGCAAGCGCTGGCCCAGGCCCGCGATGCCCGCCTGCAAATCCTTGACGTGATACTGGCCGCGATCCCCGCACCACGCGAGCAGATGAGCGCCTATGCGCCGCGCATCGATAGCGTGAAGATCAATCCCGAAAAGATCGGCGCGATCATCGGCCCCGGCGGGAAGACGATCCGCAGCATCCAGGAAAAGACCGACACCAAGATCGACATTGCCGAAGATGGCACAGTCTTCATCGCCAGCGCCGACGGTCCCAACGCGGATCGCGCGCGCGATATGATCATGGCGATCATTGAGGAACCGGAAATGGGCCGCATCTACACCGGCAAGGTGACGCGCGTCGAGAATTACGGCGCGTTCGTCGAAATCCTGCCCGGCAAGGATGGCTTAGTCCCGTTGAGCCAACTGACCGATCACTACGTTGAGCGCACCGAAGATGAGGTCAGCATTGGGGATGAGATCATGGTCATGATCACCGATATTGACCGTGATGGTAAAGTGCGCCTCAGCCGGCAGGCAGTGCTCGAAGGCTGGACGCTCGAAGAAGCGCGCACCAAAGACTCACGCATCGGCAGCAGTAGCGGCGGACGCGGTGGCAGTCGTGGCGGTGGCAGTCGTGGCGGTGGCAGCCGGGGCCGCAGTGATCGCGGTGG
>JAFGJA010000008.1 GCA_016929355.1 Anaerolineae bacterium
GCGGAATGTGTCACCACCTGGATCGCGGCCCATTTTCAGCGCGAAGGGTATACGCCCGTACTCCCCCAACCGGTGTCCCGCACCGTTGATAGTGATCGCCTGATCGGATACAGCACCTTTGGTGTGAGCAAATTAGCGCTGCCTACCCGCGCCGCAATGGACCTCGCCGCCGTTGGGTTGGGTCAGGCCGCGCTGAAAGCGATCAAAACTGCGCACGTCGGATCACCCACGACGGGTTGGGCAACACAGGTGATCGATCTGGCGCGTGAAGCGTTGTTTGAAGGTGAAGTACACCACGATACGCACGTTTCAGAACGAATGCGCGAATGGAAACGCGATTTAAGCGCAAGCAACATCCTGCAAGCGCTGGACACACGCCAAAGCCGCGATGACAATGTGCGCCTGATCGATGTCGTGGTCAGCGAATGGCGGCGCTTGGAACGCGAAGCGATCAGCGAAAACGCCGCCGAACAAACCACCGTCAGCACAGTTCCAGACTCGTTACGGGTGCGGATCGATTCGGCGCTGGAAAACCTTATGGGCAACTTACACGCCCTGCTACTCGACAGCCCGGTTGAACTGGCGTATGTGCAGGGTTACGGGCTGATCTGGGCCATTAGCGCGCTGGAAGAAGTCGAACGCAGACTGCGCGATACCGTGCCGCTCCTGGCGCGGCGCTTGGATGAAGCCGACGCCAAAGCCGAGATGAACCGCGAAGCCTTTTTTGATTTTGTGCGCGATTTCGATTCACGCGGGCGGCGTGGTCGCAAAAATGCTGATTTTGATGCCAGCGCCGAAGCCGCGTTGATGGCGATGTATGACCTGATCACGATGCAGGCCCGGTTGGATATGTGGCACATGCTGCGCGATTTAGGCGAAGACTTGATCGGCCAAATCCGCGATGTGATCGGGCTGGTGGATCACGCCAGTGAGTCGCTCAAAGCGTATGAGAATACCTGCCGCCGCGCGATGGAACACACCGCCAACCAACCGCCCCAATTTCCGGCAGGCGTCGCGCTTACCGAACGCTGGTACGTGAGCGGGATTCAGCAGATCGCCAGCATCGGCCAACTACCGCCGCGCGAATTACTGGGGCGCGTGTATACCGCCTGGGGCGGTGGGGGCGTGCCGCCGGAACGCCGGTTAGCGGCTTTTTTGCAGGATATACGCAATGCCGCGCGGCGCGCGCTGTCGGCCTCCTTCAATTTTGCCGACCTGTACCAATTTCTCGAACAAACCAGTAATCCGCCAGTCTATCATCAGGCGGTCAATGCGCTGCCCAATGCGGCCACGCCGGTCATGGTCCCGACGGTGGACGACAAACATCCCCCGGCCACGCCCTTTGAAATTGTGCGCGAGCCGGTCCGCTCGATCAGCGCGGTGGGCGAACCGCCGCAGGGCGTGCGCCGCAGCCATGTGCCCTCGCCCGATCCCGACGAAATTACCGTGATTCGCGTGCTGCACGGCATGATGGCCGAAGCGATCCCCGCGATCCGCGAAACGTATCGCCGCGCCTATGATCGCGCCGGGGCGGAAGGGATGCCGCTCCACATTGACCGGCGTTGGGATGCGAATATGGCCGATCTGGTGCATACCACCGCGCGGCGTGAAGTCTCGATGATCTGGGAAAATTTGCTGAATACGCTCCGGCAAAATCCCCACGCCGTCACTCAGCCGCTTAATGCGCTGATTCGCGGCTTTGGTATTGCGCTGGACGTGGAAGACGTGATCCACCCGCCGACCACGACCAACGATTTCCGCGTGGTGATCTACAAACTCAAACCGTTCCGGCTCAAGCTGCCACCGCCGCACTGCGCTGTGTTGTATCTCTACTCGAATCGCCCGGCGGAAGAACTCAGCCAGGAAGTGTTTCAGGCTATCGCCCCCCTGCCCCTGGAAGAACATTTCGCCTTTGTGGTGAACGTCAACCACCGCCCGGACATCACCGCGATTGTCGATCCCCTGCGCCGCACCGACTTCACGATCCTGGTGCTGGAAGAAACGGACATCAAACACCTGATCGGCGCGCGCCTGCCCACCCGCGCCCTGAGCGATATGGTGTTGGATCAGGTGAATCTGACCACCGTTTCGCCGTTTTATACGCGCGGCCCGGTCCCGGAGCACATGTTTTTTGGGCGCGAACGCGAGATCAACGAAGTGCGCAGCAAACTCCGCACGCACAGCGTCGCCTTGATCGGGGGACGCCGCATCGGTAAAACGTCCACCTTGCAGCGCATCCAGCGCGTGCTGGAACCCAAAGAGAGCGAATACCAACCCTATTATCTGGACTGTCACGGCGCGACCCAGTACGAATCATTTTTCTGGCTGGTCCAGCGACGTTGGGAAGTAAACATCAACCCCAAAGCGCATCCTGTGCAATTCGAAGAAGTGGTTAACCAACTCATCGAACGGCATCCCGGTAAACTGATCGTGCTGCTGTTCGATGAAGTGGACAGCCTGCTCAACTTTGATCGCCGCGAGGAAAATCAAGAAACGCTGTTCCGCACACTGCGCTCGCTCTCCAACGAGAAACGCTGCCAGTACGTGTTTAGCGGTGAAAAGTGGCTGATGAACTCGATTGGCGATCCCTATTCGGCGCTGTTCAATTTCACGCAAGCGGTTCCCTTGCAACCCCTGCCGCCTAAAGTTGTACATTCGCTGGTCGCCGATCCGTTCGAAATGTTGAATGTCTGGATGGAACAATCCGACGCGGTGATCAACCGCATCTACCAGATTTCCGCCGGACACCCGAATATCGTGCAGATGATCTGTCAGGGCATGGTCGAGGAATTGGACGAAGACCCGCAAAACGCGAGTCTGCTCACGCTCGAACACCTGGATACCGCCACGTCACACCGCCAACTTCAGGAGCAGATCGTCCAGACGATCTGGGGACAGATGAGTCCGCTCGCCAAGATGATCACCTTGATCTGGCCGGAGGGGAAGCGCTTTTTGACTCTGAAAGAGATCGAGACGATGTTGGGCAGCACGGGCGTCAACAATATTCCGCCCGAACTGCTGGAACGCACCGCGCGCGATCTGGAACTGTATTGTTTTGTGCGCCCGCGTGATCATGATCGCCTGGAATTGATCCCGATGGCGTTCCCGGCCATTTTAGACTTTATGACCGACAAAGCCCGCCAGATCGAGATCACCAAGCGCGAATATACGACTGGCCCGCAGGCAATGGTATGAGTCGCCGCACGGCGTAAGCGCGTGTACGGAAAGGGCAAACCCCTTTCCCCGCAAGCAGGGGCAAGGGGAGCAAAGTCCATAGGCATTAAGTTAAGCCTTCATGTCGTATTTTCGTTTAACCTCACCCCTAAATCCCCTCTCCGCAAGCAGAGAGGGGAC
>JAFGJA010000009.1 GCA_016929355.1 Anaerolineae bacterium
CCGGCGAACCGCGTTTGATCCATCAGGCGAAATTGTCGGCGGCGTGCGCGGCGCTGAGTGCTGATGCGAGCACGATGGTGATCATGACCAAAGAGCGCTCCGGTTCGCTCGATTTTAATCTGCTGGCGTTCGATGTGGCGAGCGGTGATCAGATCGCGGAATTGTGGGATGAGGGTGGCAGCATCCAGGCGGTAGGCTTTACGCCGGGTGATGCGCGCTTGCTGGCGAATACGAACCAATCCGGGGCTTATCGCCCGGTGATCTGGAATCCGCGCTCTGGTGAGCGGATCGATCTGGCGCTTGATGAACTGGACGGTGAAGTTACGGCGCTGGATTGGTCCCCCGATGGCAAGCGCATCCTGCTCAGCCAGATGTCCAATGCGGTGCAGCGTTTGTATACCTACGACCTGACCACGCAAACCCTCACGGCGCTCGATCATCCTGCCGGGGTCTTTGGTTCGTCCTGGCTGCCGGGGGTGTATTTCCTGTCGGATGAGGAAATTGTCGCCGCGTGGCAGAGTTCCGCACAGCCCCATTGTGTGATCGCGCTGGATAGCCACACCGGGCAGATCACACGGGAACTGATCCCCGCTTCCGAACAACCCGCCAGCCGCCCGCGCACCTCGATCACGTTCGCCTCATCGGATGGGCAAGCGGTTCAGGCGTGGCTGATCACGCCAGAGGGCGAAGGGCCATTCCCCACGATCATCCATACGCACGGCGGGCCATTTCTGGTCGATACCGATGTGTATTACCCCTCCGCGATGATGTGGGTTGATCATGGCTTCGCGTGGTGTTCGGTCAACTATCGCGGCTCGACCACGTTTGGCAAAGCATTTCAGGACAAAATTTTGCACGATCTCGGTCATTGGGAAGTGGAAGATGTCGTCGCAGCGCATCAATGGTTGGTCGAAAATAAGATCGCCAAACCGGATCAGGTGTTGTTTACGGGGCGGTCCTACGGCGGTTTCATGACGCTGATGATGCTTGGCAAAACGCCTGAATTGTGGGCCGGTGGGATGGGGCGCGTGGCGATCTCGGATTGGGCGATCAATTATGAGGATTCGTCACCCCTGTTGCAATCCGCGTTTAAGACGTGGCTTGGCGGCACGCCGGACGAACAGCCCGAACGCTACCAAAAAAGCTCCCCGATCACCTATGCGGAAAATGTGCGCGCCCCGTTGCTGATCATCCAAGGCCGCAATGACACGCGCACCACCGCGCGCCAGATCGAAATCTACGAGCAGCAGATGCGCGCCTGGGGCAAAGAAATCGAGGTGGTCTGGTTTGAAGCCGGACACATGGCGAATTACGTGGATGCCCGCCTGGATATTGCGCATCACCAGTTGATGCTTGATTTCGCGCTCAAGGTGTTGGGGCGGGCGTAGCATACAATTACAAAAAGGTAGGGGAGCACCCATGTGTGCTCCCGTTGCACGATACATGACAAGCCGTATCGGGCGGACACGCTGGTCGGTCCCTACAAAAACTCCCCTTGACATTCCCTCCCGATTCCTCTAGAATCTCGTACTGAAAAAGTTTTTCAATTAGGATGCGGGTATGACCATCACGTTTGATGTATTGGCCGAACAACTCCGCGCGGGCGGGCACAAACTCACGCAGCCGCGCCGCGCTATTTTGCAGGCGTTGTTGGCGTCCGCGAAACCCCTGTCGCCCGCCGAGATTCAGCAGTCGGGGCAGGCGTTTTGTGCAGAGTTAGGGTTGGTGACGGTGTATCGCACGCTCGAAATTTTGGAGTCGATTGACATGGTGCGTCCGGTGCATGTGGCTGATGGCTGTCACGGCTATGTGCTGGCGACACCGGGCCATACGCATCATGTGGTCTGCGAACGCTGCCATGCTGTAGTGGAGATCGTCGGCTGCGATCTGGGCGATTTTCTGGATCGGGTCGCGGCGCGGACGGGCTATCAGATCACGGATCATTGGTTGGAGATTGCCGGGATATGTGGAGCTTGTCAACAGGAGAAGATGGATTGAGAAAGCAAATTTTGAGTTTGGCGTTGATTCTCGTGCTTGCGCTGCCGGTAGTTGTACCGTTTGCACAGGCGCAAGACGATCCCTTACATGTCGTTGCCAGCTTCAGTATTCTGGCGGATGTGGTAGCGCAGGTTGGGGGCGATGCGGTTGAGGTCGAAACGTTGATTGCGCGCGGATCGAATCCCCATGCGTTCGAACCGTCGGCGCAGGATGTGGCGACGCTCAGTGATGCCGATCTGGTGTTCGTGGTCGGGATCAACTTTGAGGAAGGCTTGCTCAGTGTGTTGGACGAGGCCGCCGGGGATCGCGTGGTCGAGGTGTCTGGGTGTGTGCCCGTGCGCCCGATTGTGGCAGGCGGCGATCATGAGCATGACGGTGAGGCCAGTCATGCGCCCGACAATTCTGAGGCGGATTGTGAGGTTTATCAATCTTCTCTCGATGCCTTATTCAGCCCGATGGAGTCCGGGGAAGTACTCGGTGTGGTGGGCGAAGGGGTGTGTGATGATGC
>JAFGJA010000576.1 GCA_016929355.1 Anaerolineae bacterium
GGCGCGGGGGTTTTATTGCACCGCAGAGACGCGGAGAGCGCAAAGAAAAATGAGGCAAAAGAAGATCAAAATAGGACGCAGATAAACGCAGATAGACGCAGATTGAAAAATCATAAGTGGATGTTGTCTGGTGCGGTTACGCTGCTTCTCGCCGCGATCATCCTGCTCGAATATGCGCTGTTCTGGCCTTTCCCGACGTTGGACGCGCGCCAACCGGATTATTTCCGCGAATTGGCGCAGCAAGACGACGTGCGCGCCGTGCTGAATGTTCCGGTTAACGATCCGCTTGTCTCGATGCAGGCCATGCGCCAGCAGATGATGCACGGTAAACCGATGATTGCGGGGCAGTTGTATCGCCGCACGCCGCAAGACCCGGCGGTCTTGGCGGTGTTGGATCGGGCGGTACGGGGCGAAATGGGCATGTTGGATGATCTATTTGGTCGGCCCGATGGGACTACTCAAACAATGCGTGATGAGGATGTGCCCTATTTGCTGTCGGTGTCGGGCGTGGATCGCGTGATTGTGCATAAGTATTTTTTGTCGGATACCACCATCGTTGACCGGCTAACAGGGATTCTTGGCGCGCCGGAGTACGAAGACGATCAGATCGCGGCGTTTGTTGTGCCGTACACTGATGATCCCGGCGAGTATTTGCGTGATGAACTCGCGTTTGGCTATGTAGAGGGGATGAATCGTGTTGGTGATCGCCTTTATTTGGATGAATCCGGCAAATGGCATTTTTATGCGGCTGATGAGAGTTTAGTCTTGTTATCATCCCGACTCGAGTCGTTTATTGAATCACCACTGGTTAAAGTCCGGTTAGATGGTCATTTGGTGAATGCGTTTGCTGGCGATGATAGGCGTTGGGTTGACTATCTCCATGTGCCGCCGGGGTATCACACGCTCAGTTTCGAATCCGTTACGGGTTGCATTCCCTATCCATTCACATTAACGTGTTTGTCTGAAGGCGAGTGTACGCCGCTAGATTCTCCCGTATGCATTGGAATTGCTCTTGAAAACGTGGGGCAAGCGCCAATTGACTGGTTGCCCATGCCGCTCGATGTGCCGTTCGATCATGATGTTCGTTTACAAGCGTACCTAACCCGGACAGCCATAGGATACAGTGATCTATCCGTTCTTCTCTTCTGGTCCGCCGATCACGCGCTCCCCGCCAATTACGCGCTGTTTGTTCACCTCGCTGATCCCGCAACCGGCGAACCTGTTGCCCAATACGATGGCTTCCCGCTCATTCCCACGGATGAATGGGAAGACGATACGCGCTGGGTGTCCAATGTGTCGATCCCGATCTATCCACGCGATTTTCCGCCCGGCGAGTACGCGATCAACGTCGGCTGGTTCGATCCGGTGACGAATACACGCCTGCCCGTGCTGGTCGAGCAATCCGCCGATCAGCCCTGGGCGGACGCGGATATGATCTACCTGGGCACGATTACGATTAATGGAGAAAACAAATAGATTTCGCATGATCACGTAGGGGCGAACCAATTCGAACCGATGGTTCGCGTTCGCCCTGGGCCGACACGTTGGTCGGCCCCTACATTGTGCACGTTTGAATTGTTTTCTCCATAAGTAATGCCGGGATCGCCTGCATCAAAGGTATAGCTGTTAGCAAAGTGTGGTGGTGACAGTACGTGATTATGTGTTGTTACCTAACAGAACTGCCATGTTTTTGCAACAGAGTGCTAATTCTCCCTGGTGGGTTTTTCAGTATGATAATTTCAGTTGTATTGGAGACAACACTCGTTAACCACCCATATTAGGAGACCCCTGAAATATGTTTAATATGGAGAACTGCGATACACACTCGGCAGCAGATTTTGGACGGTATTTGTTTAGCGCATACAGCGCCGGATTACGCAGTTTTGAGAATGCGGCGCAACTTATCACAGATGCGGTCTATGATGAGTTTCGTAATGGTGATGGCTCCCGCGTTTTTTCCCTGGTGCGTGTTTTCCGTTTGGCCCATGTGACCGAACTGGCTTCAGACCTGGTCGATTTGGCTGCTGATGAGGCCGAGTATGTGCTGGTTTTGGCGGGTAGTCGGGGGGACGAACCGGCATGGAATGGCCGCCATGCATCGCGGAATCATCGCGTGGTTTCGCCCACGCACGCCAGCCCCATGTTTCGTGCAGCACTTGAGCAGCTTGGCCTGAATTGGGGGAGGGTATCCGATCAGAGGGCGCTCAAAACCAGTGAGCAGGCATGGTCCACCCGGAGTTTTTTTGTGGCAGATGTGCAGGGTTGTTCATTGATCCCCGATCAAGCCACATTTGTTGAGCGCTATGGTATTTATTCGTTGATCGGTTTGGGGGGCGCGTTTATCGATGGTAACGGCGCTTTATTGTTCGCCTTTTCAAATGTGCCGGTTGATGCGACCTGTGAACGCAATTTTGCCCAATTGTCACCCTTTTTGCTGACGGTACTTGCCACCTATAACGAGCGGGGTGTCATCTGGTGTACTGACTAAGCCATGCTTAAAATGACCGTGATCCGATAGTAGCGAGCGACGGGCGTTCTTGAGATAGATCGCCCGTTTTGTGTTTAGCGAAGGATTTCTCTTATTGGCAGCGACAATGATAGAATAAGCGGATGGGGTTGAACGTAAATTTGAGACTGCTCTGCAAGTGTTTAGATAGGTGGCCTGATCGAGTTTGTGTAATCTTCTGTGTTTAGCTGTGTCCTGATGGTTATGTTTGAAGGAGTTGTCTTATGCGGTATCGTGTGATTAGCTTAGGCTTGTTGGTGGCGCTGCTGGTGGTGAGTCTGGGGGGCGCCAGTGTGCGCGCGCAGGATAATATTCAGCCGCTGCGGGTGGAAGTCGCGGTGACGGGTAAATTGACCAGCATCGCGCCGATGGCGATTTATAGTTTCGATGCCGTTGAAAGTCTGCGCATGGCCGTGATTTTTGATGCGATTGAAACGGATATGGAACTCACGTTAGTGGTACTCGATCAAGATCAAGCGACCACATTAGCCGGGGCGACGGGGCCGAATGTCAATGGCTTGATCGTTGAGTTTCCGGCACAAGGCACGTATTATCTCGGCGTGCAAGGCGAAGGGGGGACATTCGCGCAGTATCGTTTGCTGATCCAGGCCGCGCCCGCACTGCCGATCAATCCCTTTGTGGCGCAATCCTTTTTGGTCGCCGGGGAATCGTCGGTGTGTACGGAAAATGTCATTGTGGGGCGGTTTACACCCAATGGCGATCTCAACGTCTGTTTTTCGATGGAATTGATCGACCAGCCGATTGAATTTAAAGCGGAATGGTGGTCTCCCTCCGGCAAGATTGTCGTGGTGGAAGATGCGACGCTGGATAGCGGTGATAACGGGGTATTGTATCTCACCGGGGTTTATTACAAGGACACACCCTGGGAAACCGGTTGGTGGCAGGTGCATTTTGTGTTGGATGGCGAACTGGCAAAAATTCAGTGGGTGTTGGTGGCGGAATAAACAATTGTTGGTGTATTGTCTGCGCCTATAAAAAGTTGTTGCAAAACGCCCGGTGCGCGCTCAATTGATGTATAATGGAACCAGTATTTATGTACACTAAGGAGCGAGCGATGAGCTTTTTGCTGCGTATTTTCAGAACTTTGTTTGGTCGGAACCCCTTTGGTCAGCAGATCGAAGATTTGATCGGAACCGTAACCTCTTCGGGCGTTGATCAGGGTCAGAAAGAAGTAGCCGGGGATGCCCTGGCGAAAATGGGTGCTCCGGCGGTGGAACCGTTGCTCAGTGCGTTGACGGATTCATCGACGGGTGATGTGCAAGATTTGATCTCGAATATCCTTGTCAAGATCGGTGGCCCGGCGCTTGGTCCGTTGCGTTCGCTGTTGGATGGGCTGGATGATGACGATTTGAGTCAGGTCGTGCAGGGGATTTTGTCAAAGATTCAGAAGTAACCGTCAGGGAATGGATTTTGAACTTGGCTTCCCCCTCTCCAGCGCATGGAGAGGGGGTTAGGGGGTGAGGTCTAGCCCCGAATCAACTTCGGCAGATCGCGCAGTTTGGGCATGTGGCCGCTCAAGAGCGTATTCACGCGGAACAA
>JAFGJA010000078.1 GCA_016929355.1 Anaerolineae bacterium
ATCCTACCTGCCGAGGTGTGCTGCCTTTTCAAGAGTAAACACATCGGGGCGATTGGCGCATCATACACGCTCCATCGCCCCGAACTGCATTTACAACTTACGACTTAAAACTGATCACTTAAAACTACATGCTAATACCGGAAGATCGCCGCGTGTTCCTCATCCCCCGGCACTTGATCCGGCGCGACGGCAAAGACCAGCCCGCCACTGGCGAATGTCTGCGCCGCCGCCACATCGAGCAAATCCTGATCGCCCGGCTGCTGCGTGGGATGCACATGCACCTTATGGCTGTGCGCCCGGTAGACGCCCCATTTTTGCACGCCAGACGCCACAAATAATGTCGCTACCCGGCCCTCAACCGCCGCGCGCACCGTCGTTTTGAGCACATTCGAAGCGCGTTCATCTTCACGCCCGGCCAATTCAAAATACAGATCGCGCTGTTCGGCTTGCGCCTGGGCAAAATGCGGTTCAACAATGCCCCAGGCGCGCTTATGCAAGTCCTTCGCGCTCAACGATTCAGGATTGCCGGTGATGCCTTTTGCCAGCAGGTGATTATAGGTGTTCGCCTCGTGATAGATCGGCAGCAGGTAATCCACCCCCGCCAACACAAGCGGCACTTTTTCCTCGGCTAAAACATCGTGCAGCCCGCGATCCACCATCTGGAAATAGCGCAAAATCTCCTGCTTGGCTTCCTCTTCGCCCGCGCCTTGATACACCGCACCCTGACCACCACTCGCGGCGCGCATTTGCACACGCCCCTCGCGGTCATATTGCAGCGCCTCGACCAGACTCCCCGGCACGCTGGCGACTTCGATCTCATTGACGCTGTGGCGCGTCCCTTCCAATAAGCGGACCTGATCCTGACTCAGCGCCAACACATAAAAGCGGCCATCATTGCTCAAGACAGGCAGCAAGGGCTTGATATGAAACCCCCGTTCCGCAACTACTAATTCGTCAAACGCCACCGGCAAGCGATAACTATGAAAAGCGTCAGGCGCAATAAACACCGCCAAACCATCGCTCGCACCGCGCCAATGATCGGGATCATCGAGCAGGTTTGCCGCCGGACGCAGCATAGTTTCAATATCCGGTGCGCGCATCTGCAATTTTGCTAAACGTTCCTCCGCTTTGCGTAATAAATTTTTTAATCGGATTGGATTCTGCTGTACTTCGGCCCCGGCGCGCACGGTGGGCATAAATAACGATACGCACCATTCACCTTCTGTTTCAATCAATCCCTTAATGTCTTCCCGTGTCAAAGAATCCATAACTTTAATCCTCCTTTATGATGCAGGCTAGCACAGCCCGCTAATTCAAGGATAAAGATATTTTACATGAACGCCAACAAATAAAAAACCGGCCAGTTGGCCGGTCAAGGAAAACACCAGAATAACGCGCACTGCTACAACGTCATGATCAGCGTGCGCAGACTCAAACCTACGATCAGCGCGCCGACCACCACCATCAGTTTGCGCGCCGAGAGTTTCTTACACACGTAAGCGGCCATCGGCGCAGCCAACACGCCGCCAATCATCAAGCCAAGAATCACCGTGCTATATTCGGAGAATTTGACCGCCAGCAAAAAAGTCACAGATTCCGCAAATGTGACGAAAAACTCTGCCGTGTTGACTGAGCCAATCGTGGTACGAGGTTCGTTGCCGCGCGCGACCAGCGTCGTCGTAACCACCGGCCCCCACCCCCCTCCGCCAATCGCATCGAAGAAACCACCGACTAAGCCAAGCGGGAACAGGTGGCGCGTCATGGTCTGAATGACAGGCGGACGACTGAACGCTTTCCACAGAATCCGCACCCCCATCAGCATCAGATAGAACGAAATAAACGGTTTGATCGTGTCACCAGACACATTACTCAAAATATACGCGCCGGTCACGCCGCCCAAAATGCCCGGAATCACCAGGCGGCTGAAAATCGATTTATCCACATTGCCCAGCCGCCAATGCGCTACGCCGGATACGAACGTGGTAAACACTTCGGCCACATGCACACTCGCGCTCGCCGCCGCCGGGGAAATGCCCGTGCTGAGTAAAAACGTCGTTGAACTGACGCCATACGCCATGCCCAACGCGCCATCGATGATCTGCGCCAAAAAACCCACAATAATAAACGTGACGATGCTATCTTTGAGCGTTTCATTCTCTGACACCGCCGCCAACAACAGTACCCCGACCAGGACTAATGCCATGATCCCGATCAATGTCCAACCAACACGCTCGATCTTGCGCTTCACACGGATCGCGCGCTGCTTCATACTGATTGCCATCATTGCTCATTCATTCCATGCGACATTTCGCCCAATTTGTGAAATTTCTCACATTATAAGACGTTTTGTTACATAATACATGACGCTTCCCCCACGCACGGCTGATACAACATGTTCCGCAACTTTTGACTGACGGTGACCGTATAGCATATGACTGTTCACACAAGGAGCAAATACATGAAAGCCATTGTCAACACGCGCTACGGTTCGCCGGATGTGATGGAACTCAAAGAGATCGAAAAACCGACGCCCAAAACGAATGAAGTGCTGGTCAAGGTTCATGCCACCTCGGTCAATGCGGCGGATTGGCATCTGCTGCGCGGGACTCCGGCCTTTTTCCGCTTGATCGAGTTTGGCTTCCCCAAGCCCAAAATCACTATCCTCGGCGGCGATGTGGCGGGCGTGGTTGAAGCGGTGGGAGCCGATGTCACGCGGGTTAAACCCGGCGACGCGGTTTTTGGGGATATTCCGGTGAGTATCGGACGAGGGGCATTTGCCGAGTATGTCGCCGTAGCTGAGACTTCTCTTGCACCGAAACCAACCAACATCTCCTTTGAGCAAGCCGCCGCGACTCCCCTGGCGGGCGTGACCGCGCTGCAAGCGCTGCGCAAAGCGGGCGAAATTCATGCAGGGGATAAGGTGTTGGTGAATGGCGCGACGGGCGGTGTCGGGACGTTCGCGGTGCAGATCGCCAAAGCGTATGGCGCGGAAGTGACCGGCGTATGTAATCCGCAGAAAATGGAAACTGTGCGCGCGCTGGGCGCGGATCATGTACTTGACTACACGAAGGACGATTTCACGCGCAACGGGGTGCAGTACGACGTGATCATCGATGTGGCCGCCAGCCGGAAAGCGTCCGATTATGCGCGCGCCTTAGCGCCACAGGGACGCTATGTGTTCGTTGGCTTTTCGAGCGTGGGACACATGATCGGCGTGAATCTCAAAGGTATGTGGATTTCGTGGCGAACGGACAAGAAATTCATCTTTATGGGCACTGCGCAGCCGAACCAGGACGATTTGCTAATCCTGAAAGACATGCTCGAAGCGGGACAAATCGTGCCGTACATTGATCGCACCTACCCGTTAAGCGGCGTGCCGGACGCGATCCGCTATATGGAAAGCCGACAAATTCACGGGAAAGTGGTGATCCGCGTAGCGGGGGATTAGCCTCAGCCCACAGTAGGGGCGACTTTGCAAAGTCGCCCAGGGAGGGTTTGCAAACCCTCCCCTCCAAAAACAAGTTCGCCAACAAGATCGTGCAGGGGCTTACCCGTCGATCTGCGCCTTCTGCAAACGGTTGCTGTAATCGACAAACACCGTCTTGATCTCGGTAAATTCGTCAATCGCTGCCGACCCCGCTTCGCGCCCGCCGTTGCCGGTATTCTTCGTGCCCCCAAACGGCAAATGAACCTCTGCGCCAATGGTCGGGGCGTTGATGTACGTAATCCCCGCTTCAAGGTCTTGCACCGCCTGGAACGCGCGATTCACGTCTTTGGTGTAGATCGAGGACGACAGCCCGTACTCAATATCGTTCGCAATCGCCACCGCTTCTTCGTAGCTGCGGACCTTAATCACGCTCAGGACCGGGCCGAAAATCTCCTGCTGGCTGATGCGCGTGCCGTGTTCGGTGGCGAAGATCGTCGGCTGGATGTAGAAGCCCTGGTCATAGTCGCCGCCGGTCAAACGTTCGCCGCCTGTGATCAGCGTGGCTTCCCGTTTACCACTGGCGATAAAGTCCATAATGCGCTCACCCGCCTCATCATTGATCACCGGGCCAACATCCACGCCGGGATCGAGCGGATTCCCGACGCGCAGCGCTTCCACCGCCGTGACGAGGCGATCCATAAATGCGTCATACACCGCTTCGTGCAGCAATAACCGGCTGGTCGCGGTGCAGCGCTGGCCCGCCGTGCCAAACGCACCAAACAAGACCCCATCCAACGCCAGATCGAGATTCGCATCGTCCATGACGATCTGCGGATTCTTGCCGCCGAGTTCCAATTCCACCGGCTTAAGATGCTTGGCCGCGCTGGTATACACGATCCGGCCTGTTTCCACGCCGCCCGTAAACGAGATCGCCTTGACGCGCGGATTCGCCACAACTTCCGCCCCGGCATCTTCGCCAAAACCGTAGACCACATTCAAAACGCCCGCAGGCAGTCCGGCTTCCTCGAAAACTTCCGTAATTTTCGCCATGCAAAGCGGCGTTTGTTCGGCAGGCTTGAAGACGACGGTATTGCCCGTGACCAGCGCCGCGCCGAGTTTCCAGATCGGGATCGCAATGGGAAAATTCCAGGGTGTGATACAGCCCACCACCCCCAACGGTTGGCGCACGGTCATACAGAATTTATCCGGCAGTTCGGAAGGTGTCGTTTCGCCATACATGCGCCGCCCTTCACCTGCGATATATTCCAGAAAATCAATCGCTTCCTGCACATCGCCGCGCCCCTCCGCGATAACCTTGCCCATCTCCGCGCTGACCAACGCGCCGAGTTCGTCTTTGCGCTCGGTCATGATCATCGCCGCTTTGAGCAGGATCAGCGCGCGCTTGGGCGCAGGCGTCCGTTTCCAGGCGGGAAACGCAGCTTCGGCGGCGTCAATTGCGCGCCGTACATCGTCCTCGGTCCCGCGCGAAAACTGGGCTAACGTTTCCCCGGTGGCCGGATTCGCGGTCTGGAACCATTGATCGCTGGCGGAATACACCCACTGCCCGCCAATATAATGTCCACAGGTTTGAAGTTCGACGGTTTCACGAATTGCTACGCCCATTGTTTTCTCCATAAGTCGCTAATTTACAAAATAATTATAGTAAAAATAGACTTTTCGTCCCACCAGAAGCGTATTAGAAAATCTATCGGGCAGCCCGAAAGTATGTTATAAATCGAGTAAGCATTGGTAGTGGTGTCACGAGACGAGGAACACACATCATGACCGAAAACGGCGCGTGGGGACATTTTCTGTTGGCAGCGCGAGGCGAGGAACCCCCACAAGTACCCGTCGCCTTGGCCGCCGACTGCCGGTATATCGCCAACGCTCTCGACATGAACATGCTCGATTTTTTGCTGTATCCCGAACGGTGGCTGAATGCCTACCTGACGCTGATCGCGCGCTTCCCGGATGTATTGTTTCTGCCGGGCTTCTGGGTCGAATTCGGCATGGCAACCGAAGCCAGCGCATTTGGGGCATCCGTGTTATGGCGCAGCGATCACGCACCCACCATTCGCCCGCTCCATCTGCCGGCGGAGCAATGGGGCGAAATTCCCCAACCCGATCCCTACACCGATGGGCTGATGGCGCTGGCTCTGCATCGCTATTGGAACCTGGAACACAACGGCGAATTACCCGAACCGCACCGCATCCGGTTCGCGGCGGCGCGCGGCCCCTTCGCTATCGCCTCCCATCTGGTCGGCACGAACGCATTCATGGGCGCGCTCGCCGATGAGCGGCAGCAGCGTCACGCGCTGAATCTGGTCGAAACGCTGACCGATACCACGATTCGTTATTTGCAGGCCCAATTGGGGTGTTTGCGCGCGCCGATGGGTATTATGCTGATCGATGATACAACGGGGATGCTCACCACCAACCAGTTTGAACGCCTCGCCGCGCCGATCCTGAACCGCATCTTCGCGGCGTTTGATGGACTGGTCCGCATCTATCACAACAGCACGCCCTGTGTCCATCTGCTATCAGGTATCGCGCACCTTGATTTTGAGGTGTTTCACTTCAGTCACCAGATGGATATTCGCTCGGTGAAAGCCGCGCTGCAACACAAAGCCGTGATGGGCAATCTCGCGCCGTTGGGCACAGTCGCGCACGGCACACCGGAACAGATTCAGGACGTGGTCCGGCGCAGCCTGGACTCGCTGACCGATTACGCCGGGGTGATTCTCTCGGCGGGTGGCATGGTGCAGCCTGATACGCCGCCGGAAAACATTGATGCGCTGTTCGAGGCGACGCGGCGCTAGGCGTCCTACAACCGCCGCTCTAGCAGCGCGATCACCGCGTCCCGCTCGTCACCCGTCGTGAGTTCCACCGCTTCAAGATAATCCATCGCCTGCGCAGACGTACTCTCCCGCGCGAGTTCGTAGAGCAGCGTCGTGAGCACATCATCACG
>JAFGJA010000010.1 GCA_016929355.1 Anaerolineae bacterium
CAGGACTACAAAGACTTTATCCGCGAAAATCGCCAGGCCTCAGCGCAGATGCCGGACGATCTGCCTAACGCGGGCGATCCGGTAGCGCCTGCGCCCGGCACACGCCCGGAATATACCCCGCTTGAGGATCACTACCGGATCGACATCAACATCCGGCCTGAGGAAATCGATCCGGCGGCATGGCGGCTCACGTTTCACGGGTTGGTGGATGAGGATACCGCGTTTTCGCTGGATGATTTGCAGTCCAACTATGAACCCCTGCACCAATACGTGACCATGTCCTGTATTTCGAATCCGGTGGGCGGCGATCTGATCAGCACAACGTATTGGACCGGGGCCAGTTTGCAGGCAATTTTAGCCGATGTGCCGATCCAGGCCGGAGCCACACACTTGAAGATCACCAGCGCCGATGGCTTCTTTGAAACCGTCGCGCTCGATCTGATCGAGTCTGATCCGCGTATCATGCTGGCGTACAACTGGGACGGCATTCCCTTGCTGTACAAACACGGCGCGCCCTTGCGCATCTACATCCCCGATCTGCATGGCATGAAACAGCCGAAATGGATCGAGGACATTGAGGTCATGGATCACGATGAGGATGGGTATTGGGTCAAGCGCGGTTGGGACAAAGTCGCACGAATGCACACCACCTCGGTCATTGATGTCGCCGCCAGCGATATGACCTTTGAACGCGATGGACAGGTCTTTGTCCCGGTGGGCGGGATCGCTCATGCGGGCGCGCGCGGGATTGCAAAAGTGGAAGTGCGCGTCGATGAGGGCGAATGGGTCGAGGCGCAGTTACGGACACCACTCGCCGCAACAACGTGGGTGATCTGGCGCTATGATTACCCGTTTGCAGCCGGGGATCACAAATTTGAGGTGCGCTGTACGGATGGCAATGGCGATCTGCAAACCGACGAACGCACGGGCACATTCCCCGATGGCGCAACGGGGATTCATTCGCTCACGAGGGAAATTTAACATATCAAGCCAGAAGATCGACCCCCACCTAACCTCCCCCATGCATGGGGGAGGAATCAAAGGAAGGGGTTACGTTTTACCCATACAGCGCGGTATACAGTCGCCGTTTTTTCTCGTAAAATTGCGTCCCCGCATCGGTGATCACCATCAGGTAATGCGTGGTCGCATTCGCCGGATCAAGCCGTGTGACTTCGCGCGCCAACACGGGATCATGATCCCGCAGCGCTTTTAAGGTGTCCCACGAACCCGCCGCCCCATAACCCGATCCGGTGTGTTTAATGCCCTGCCTGCCCGCGATATAGAGGCGAGTGAGCGCTTGCCATTCGTCCTTGTTGAGCATAATGATCGCTCCTATGGGCTGTGAGTCACGGGAGATCATAACGTGACAAGGACGATGAATGTAGGGACAATTCATGAATTGTCCCCAAACAAGATCGATTTAAAACGCCAGAATCGTCTGTGTGCCGTAGATGAACAGCAGCACACCCGCAATTACGGCAATCCCCGCTAATGCCCGCTTGAAGCGATCAAAGCGCTCCACATCGGTCAGGACCATATACGCCCCGGTCAGCGCGTGAATCAGTACCGCGAACAAAAACGCAATATCAATCGCTTTCCAGAGCGGATTTTCCAACCGATCCGCGATATTGCTAAAGTGAATTTCTCCCGGCGGGTAATGCACCACGACCATGTGAATCGTCAGGAAGACCAGCAGCGCCACCGCCGTATACCGTTGCAGTAAAAAGATGCGCATCGTCCTAACCCTCCAACGCATGAAGCAGAATCGGCAAGCCGCCTGCAATCGTCAGGATCACGGACACGACAAACGCCGCGTAAAACAGGCTTTTGCGGTATTCGGTCACATCGAAGTAATGCACGATCAGCAGGCGAATCCCATCAAACGCATGGTAGATCACCGCCGCTAAAAGGCCGATCTCGGCAATGCGGAACAGGGGCGATCCGAGAAATTCCATGCGATCATTAAAGGTTTCCGCGCCACTATTCGCGCCGCCGATCACCCAGATATGCATAAAGAGATATAGCACCAGCGCGACACCGGTGAAGCGGCGCAGCACAAAGCTAATAAATCCTGTGCTTTTATACATTCAACCCATACTCCTTAAAAATATTCACCGCAAACAAGCTCACTGTAGGGGCAAACCGACGTGTCCGCCCGGTGCGACAAAGTCGCACGCATTGTCGAGCTTCGCTCAACCGGGAGCACACATTGGTGCTCCCCTACGTGGGGCCGTTGTGGTTCAATTAACCGGCTTGTCCAGTGTTTTCTGGCGCTCCTTGCGTGCTGCTTCAAACGCCTGCCGTTTCATCGCCAATTTGCGCAGAGTCTCAATCGCTTTGGTCGGATTCAGACCCTTCGGGCAGGCATCAATGCAGTTGAAGATCGTATGGCAGCGATAAACACCATCACCCTTGTCCAGATCGTCCAGGCGGGCGCGCGGATCGGCATCACGCGGATCGAGGACGCGCAAAAACGCCTTGAGCAGCGCGTGCGGGCCGATGTACTGCTTGTTGAGCGCGATTACCTGACAGGCCGAATAACACGCCCCACACATGATGCAGTGTTCAGCATCGTTGAGCGCGGCGACTTCCTCGGCGCTCATGCGGAATTCTTTCTCCGGCACATTGTCCGGCGGGATCAGCCAGGGCTTGACGCGCTGATACTGCGCCCAAAAACTGCTGCGATCCACGACTAAATCCTTGATAATAGGGAGATAGGGTAAGGGCCGGATCGTGATCTGGCCGTTCTTATCGATCTTTTCCCTTAGTGGGGTTTCGCAGACGAGCATATTCTGCCCATTGACGTTCATCGCGCAGCTACCGCAGATCGCGTGGCGGCAGGAGCGGCGAAAGGTCACGCTGCCGTCCAAGTCCTCTTTGATCAGGTGCAGCGCATCGAGGATCGTCATGCCCTGCGCCAGTTCGACCTCGAAATCTTGTAAATACGGTTTTTGATCCGTATCGGGATTAAACCGTTGGATGCGTACTGTAATTTTTTTATTGGTCATTCATGCCTCACAGAGAGTTGTTGGTTTTTGGTGATTGGTTATTGGTTTTCTGCCTTTTGGGTAGAGCAAGCCCTACCCCTACAAAATGCGACATTTTCCGCGCAACCAAAAACTAAAAACTACTAACTAACAACTTCAAACTCTAATACTTTCGCTCCTGCGGCGGGTATTTTTCCCAATCGATATTCACGCCCTTGTAACTCAATTCGGGTGTACCGTCATCGGTTTTGTGCGCCATCGTGTGTTTGAGCCAGTCCTCGTCGTCGCGCTTCGTGTGATCCGTGCGCGAATGTGCGCCGCGACTCTCGGTACGGGCGAGCGCACTCGATACAATGACCTCGCTGAAGGTGAGCAAATTCTCCGTTTCGATTGCGCCCAACACGTCCGTATTAAAACGGTTGGATTTATCCATCACATGCGCGTTCGCAAAGCGGCCCTGCAATTCCTTCACCTTTTGCAGCGCGCGCCGCAAACCTTCGTCACTGCGGAAAATGCCGCAGTCGTCAGTCATTGTTTGCTTGAGTTCGCGCGCGATCTTGGCCCAATTTTCGCCTTTACCGCTCGCCGGATCGGACTTCAAGCGCGTGATGCGGGCTTGCGTCCGGGTGAGGTGATCGCCTTCGATCTCTGGCAGCGCGGCGCCGCCCTTGATGAATTCGGCAATGGCATACCCCGAACGCCGCCCAAATACGGACGCATCTAACAGGCTGTTGGTCCCCAGACGATTCGCGCCATGCACGCTGATGCACGCACATTCTCCGGCAGCATACAGGCCAACCACCGGATCGCCTGCCGCATTGGCGATCACCTGTCCGTTGGCATTGGCAGGGATGCCGCCCATGCTGTAGTGTGCGGTAGGCTGAATCGGGCATAGATCGTCGATGATGTCCACGCCAACGAAATTCAAGGCAATATCGCGCACCTGCGGCAACCGTTCGAGAATTTTTTCGCGGCCTAGATGCGTCATATCGAGGTAAATGCCCTGACCGTCATCCCCGATACCACGCCCCTCGTCAATTTCGGTCTGTTCGGAGCGACTCACCAGATCGCGCGGGGCGAGTTCCATCTTGTCCGGCGCGTATTTTTCCATGAAGCGATCCCCGTCTTTGTTGCGCAGATAACCGCCTTCACCACGACACGCCTCGCTCATCAGGATGCCGTGCTGGTATAACCCAGTCGGATGAAACTGGACAAATTCCATATCCATCAACGGCACGCCCGCATTATAAACAATGGCGACCCCATCGCCCGTATTGGCGATAGCGTTGGAAGTAATTTTCCAGGCGCGGCCATAGCCACCCGTGCCAAACATGACCGCTTTGGCGCGCATGGTGACGAGTTGGCCGGTTTGCATCTCCATCGCAATCACGCCTTTGCAGACGTTATCCTCCACGATCAAATCCAGCGCGACCCACTCGCTGTAGAATTTCACGCCGTTTTTGAGCGCCTGCTCATGCGTCGTATGCAGCAGCACATGCCCGGTCCAGTCGGCAGCATAGTTGGCACGCGGGGCGCTGTGGCCCCCGAAGCGGCGCTGGGCGATGCGTCCGTCCGGCGTGCGGCTGAAGACACAGCCCATGTGCTCGTAGGTGTACACGATGTCAATCGCGTCTTTGACCATGATCTCAATCGCGTCCTGATCACCGAGCCAGTCCGAGCCTTTGATCGTGTCGAACATGTGGAGTTCCCAGCTATCGATCAGGTCATCACCAGGGGGAATTTGTTCGAGGGGACCGCGCGGCCCGGTATCAGGCACGGGGCGCACATTGTTTAACGCGCCCGCGATGCCGCCCTGCGCCGCGCCGCTATGGGATCGCAGGGGATGCAGCTTGGAGAGGACGCCGACATCCGTCACCCCCTCCCGGCTGGCGATCATGGCGGCCCATGTGCCAGCCAGCCCCGCCCCAACCACGATCACATCATGTGTGATCACGTTTGCGGATTTGTTCATAAGTTTCTCCTAAAAAAGTATAGTTAGACCCAAAATACAGGAACTTTCGCCTGATATATCCTTCAGTGTACACTGCGCTAAAACACACTGACTAGTTACGAAACGCCTATTCGCCAGCGCTAACTGCACATGCTATTTGTAATCTGGCAGCCTTGGGATTATATTATTCAACAATAATTGATAAATTTTGCACGAAAGAGATTTTACAACGTGGATACGCTAAAACCTTTCAATCCAACTGTTGATCGGCGTTGGCTTTACCTGCTGGCGGCCTTACTGTGGGGCGCGGTGGGGATCATGCTGTGCTTCCGCGCGTACAGGTGGCTGGCGCAAGAAACGATCAGCCGTGAGCTTGCGCTGGCGGGATTAGGCATTGCGGCAGGGGCGGTGATCTACCGCTTCAAATTTGCCAAAATTGCGGATAAAAATATTAAACGCATCGGCCATTTGCACGAACGGCCCTGCTTATTTGCGTTTCAATCGAAATATACGTACCTGTTGATCGCCTTCATGATGGGCCTGGGGATCGCGCTGCGCCATTCCCCGATCCCGAAATCGTGTCTGGCGGTGTTGTATATCGGGATCGGGCTGGGATTGTTTCTGTCGAGTCTGCGGTATTACGAGTATGTGAAAGCGGATTAACCCCTCCCCATAAACGGAGAGGGGACTTGAACACTCGACCCGACTCCCACTCTCCATTGCGTGGAGAGGGGGCTGGGGGGCATAGGCATTAAGTTAAGCCTTCATGTCGTATTTTCGTTTAACCTCACCCCTAAATCCCCTCTCCGCAAGCAGAGAGGGGAC
>JAFGJA010000577.1 GCA_016929355.1 Anaerolineae bacterium
ACTGCATTAAGCGGAATTTGGGGGTGCGTTTGAATTCGCGTTCCACGCCGGGCCGGTGCAATCCGTTCAACACGCCCCATGTATTATTGAGTACTGCCGCCGCGCCGATGATAAATTGTACCGGAAAGGCGAGCAAACGCTGCATCCAATTTCCGCCAATTTCCCACTGCGCCGTGATCATGATCGCCGGGGCAATCAAGCCTACTGCGCCAAACAGTGGGCCGAGATTGGGCATTCGGGGGAACATATCACCCCACAGCAGCAGGGGCGTCAGCACAAAGAGCAGCAAGATCAACGGCTGTATGGCATATTGGGCGAGGTGGGCCAGCCCCATCAGTTTTTTGCCGGGCGAATACCGGCGGGATCGCAATAGCGGGATCGCGTTTTTGATCAGGTTTTCGGTCATGCCGGTAGCCCAACGGCGCTGTTGGATTTTATAGGCTTGCACCTGCGGCGGTAGTTCGCCGGGGACCGTGACATCCGGCAAATAGAGAAATTCCCAGCCGCGCAGCAGCGCCCGGTACGAGAGATCGAGGTCTTCGGTGATGGTGTCGGAAGACCAACCGCCCGCATCGTGCAGTGCTGCCACGCGCCAGAGACCGCCCGTGCCGTTCATCGACATGGGTAATTGGCCGCGATTGCGCGCCGTTTGTTCCACGATGAAATGCCCATCCATTGTGAGGGCCTGCGCGCGGGTTAGCCCGTTCGTATTCCGGTTCAGATGATTCCAGCGCGTTTGCACCAGTGCCAGATTCGGATTTGCAGTAAAATAGGGTACGGTCCGGTGCAAAAAATCACGCGGGGGAATGAAGTCCGCATCAAACACGGCGATGTAGTCAGTCGTAGTCTGACTCAATCCATAGGCCAGCGCGCCCGCTTTATAACCGGATCGGGCCGGGCGGCGCAGGAGATCGATATAGGACACGCCGCGATCCTGCCAATACGCGATGCGCTGCCGGATTAAGCGCGTCGTTTCGTCGGTGGAATCGTCGATGACCTGAATGTGCAATTGACCGGGCGGATAATCCAGCCGCGCGCAGGCATCGAGCAGACGTTCGATGACGTGCGCTTCATTAAAAACAGGTAGCTGGATCGTGATAGCTGGCAAATCAGCCGTGGGGACAACTGGCAATTGAGGCGACTCACGGCGTATCATCCAATAGATCGCCAGCAGCACGCCAAAGCTGCCCACAAACACGATCAGTACGAGCGCGCCCAGCACATAGGCGGCGGCGGCAAGATATAAGATAGCATCAATGATCACTTGCGCCTTCCTTAAAGAGTCGGGTGTCGCGCCCATTGATAACCCAAATTAGTCACTTTGACAATCGTCGTTTGGCCTGTGTTAACATGATTTAATTCAATTCATACGCAAGTGTGATAAAAACGGGTAGGAGATTTTACATTGAGCCGATATAATACACAGTCGACTCGCTATTATATGTCACCAAAGAGTTAACTTATGTTTGAGTCGTTTCAAAAATTATTTGCCACGCGCCGGGGTCGTGCTCTGCGCGAAAACTTCACCGCTTACCTGTTCATTTTACCCGCCACCGCAATCATTTTTGTGTTTGGCTTATTTCCGGTAGCGTTCGCCTTTTTCGTGAGTCTGTGGAAATGGCGGCGTTTTCCTGATGAATACCGGGGCATGGAAAATTACATCAAGGCGTTAGGGGATTTCTCCTACGTGCTGTTTATGGCGATTGCTATCGGGGTAATTTTCTATGCGGGCTTCACACTGCGCAAAATGTGGCGGCGAACAGATGGTAAGCGCAAAGTCTGGCTGTTGCTGATTCCAGGGCTGTTAAATGCAATCGCTTCGGCCACGTTCGTCTACTGGTTTTTCCTGGTGCTGCCCTATATCCTCGAAGCGCCGCGTCGTGTGCCGCGTGGCCGGGCGGGATCGCGGCAAGCCTTTCTGGACGAATTCTTCAACAGTTTTAGCTTTCCTGAAGTCACCGATGCGGCCCACATGATGTTGATCGCGTTTGGGATCGCGTTGGTGGTGAGCGTGATTATCTTGCTGCGGACCACCATCACAGATCGCGCGCTGTATGTCGTGCAGTTCACGTTTATTGGCCTGCTGTTGATCGCCGCAGTCAGTTTGATTTACCTGGATGTGGATGCGATTAATCAAGCGGCTGATGCGGCCCGCGCCGCAGGTGAAGATTTGCCGGTCTGGTCCTATATGGTGTTGATCGGGGGCGGGGTGGTGGTGTTAGGCGTCGCGTATCGCTTGTGGCGCTACGCCGTCCGGCAGCACAATGATCGCCGCTTTATCCTATCAGCCAGCGCCGCGATCATGCTGTTAATCGGCGCGTATTTGCTCATTGTGCAGATTCCGCAAGCACTCACCGAGGCCGATGACGATTTGGTGCAGGGCTTCTGGGTGACGGTGTTGTATGTGATCGGGACGGTTCCGCCGCAGTTGTTGTTAGGGCTATTTTTCGCCTACCGCCTGTTTCATATTGCGCGCGGGAAATCGATTTTTCGCATGTTGTATTTCCTGCCCTACATCACGCCCTTCGCGGCAACGGCGGTGGTTTTTGCGACCCTGTTCTCCAACCGCCCCCTGTCTATCGCTAACCGGGCCATTTCCATGTTTGGGTTAGACGCGCAAAAATGGTTGAGTGAACCCACGCCGATCTATGAGTTGATTTTCAACACCGATCTGCCGCGTTGGTTAGAGGGGCCATCGTTGGCGCTGGTCGTGATCATGCTCTGGTCCACCTGGACGTATATGGGCTACGACATTGTGATCTTCCTGGCCGGGTTGGGCAATATCTCGCCGGAATATTACGAGGCGGCGCAGATCGATGGTGCGTCGGGCTGGCACATTTTCCGCCACATCACCCTGCCCTTGCTCTCCCCGACCACGTTTTTCCTGTCGCTGATCGCCATCATCGGCACGTTCCAGGCATTTACCCAAATCTGGATGATGCGCCAACCGGCGGCTTATGATGCGGTGGATACGGTGGGCGTCTACCTCTTTACCGAAGTGCGGACGAATAACAATCTCGGCTATGGATCGGCGCTGGCGTTTGTGTTATTTGGCGTCATCCTGATTGTGACCTTCTTCCAGAATCGTATTATGGGGCGCGAGGTGTTCTATGGTTAATCACGTAGACGTAGCTCAAACAACCATTAAGCGCCCGCGTAAGCCGATTCCCTGGAGTAGTATCTTTGATTACACCGTCTTGATCGTTGGCGCAGTCGTCGCCATTACCCCGTTTTTGTGGATGATCAGCGCGTCATTCATGACACAAAATGAAGTGCATCGCGGCAAATTCCTCCCGGCTGATCCGAATCCCGGCAATTATACGGAAGCGTGGGAAATCGCCAATTTCGGACAGTATATGTGGAACAGTTCGCGCATTACGGCGATCACGGTTACGGGGCTGCTGTTGTTCTGCATCCCGGCGGCGTATGCCTTCGCGCGGATGCGTTTTGCGGGGCGCAATGTGTTGTTTGCGACTCTGTTAGCAACCTTGATGATTCCCGGCTCAGTGACATTAGTCCCCAACTTTTTGACCGTCGTCTGGCTGGATCGCTTCAGCAAAGCGATGTTTGGCGATAATTGGGCCTGGTTCGATAACTGGCCTGCGCTCACTGTGCCGTTTATGGCGTCGGCCTTCAGTATCTTTTTGCTCCGCCAATTTTTTGCGCAAATTCCCGATGATCTCTGGGAAGCGGCGCAACTTGATGGAGCCGGACACATGCGATTTTTAGTGTTTATCATGCTGCCGCTTTCCCGTGCGCCGGTGATGACGGTGATCACATTTGCGTTTATCGGGTCGTGGAATTCGCTGTTGTGGCCGTTGCTGGTGACACAAACGAATGATTGGCGCCCGGTGGCGGCGGGGCTGAGTAATTTTGTCAGTTCCGAAGCGCCGAGCGATTTTCACCTGCAAATGGCGGCCTCGGTGATCATGGTCATTCCGATTCTGATCATGTACTTTTTCACGCAGAAGCAGTTTACCGAAGGCATTGCTTCAAGCGGTATGAAAGGTTAGGCTGTACCCTCCATCGCCGGACAACCGGCGGTGTTTGGTTAGACTGTCAGATGTGAGGGAAAAACATCTGGCGAATAATAATATCCCGCTAAGTTCATTCTAGGAGGAACAGAGATGCGGAAATTGTTTATGCTGACCCTGATTGTAGTGTTTGCCCTGAGCTTTGCCAGTGTGTCGGCGCAAGATGGCTATAGCGATGTGGACCCGTCGGGTGTGACCCTGACCTACTGGCACCAGTATACGCGCGATCCCCAACTGGCAACGATGCAGGCGTTAGTGGCGGCCTTCAACGAAACCAACGAATACGGGATCACGGTTGAACTGGCCGAAAACGGGATGGGATACGGCGATCTGCGCGACCAGATGAACGCCGCGATCATCTCCGGTGAATTGCCCAACCTGGTGGCCGGGTATCAGAGTGATGCGTTGAGCTACTATCTGGATGATGCCGCGCTCGATCTGAACCCATTGCTGAACGATGCCACCTTCGGTTACAGCGAAGACGAACTGGCAAGCCTGAATAT
>JAFGJA010000079.1 GCA_016929355.1 Anaerolineae bacterium
AAACCTACTCCGCGTTTTTCTTCTCACGTTTCCACACCGTATGCACCTTGCCGACCAAATCCACACCGGGCTGCAAGGTCGCCATACCGGGCTGCCAGCCTTCGGGCGTGGCCTCGCCAGTTTTGAATGAATGTTGAATCGCTTCAATCTGGCGGATAATTTCCAGCACATCATGTCCAATATCCGACATGATCGCGCTTGACGCCTGGACCAAGCCATCAGGATCGATCAGGAAATAGCCGCGCACCTCTTTGCCCGTATCCGCATCGAACATTCCGTAAGCGCGCCCCACATTACCGCCCATATCGGAGAGCATCGGCCAGGGCATCCCGGATTCGATCAGTTCTGAGAGTTCGTGTTCTTCCCATGCTTTATGGGTATACACACTATCCACGCTCATCAGCAGCACGGTCACGCCGAGCCGGTCAAAGTCTTCCCGTTCGACGGCAACTGCCGCCGCTTCCGTCGCTCAAACGAAGGTGAAATCGCCGGGATAAAAATAGAGCAGCACCCATTTACCGGCATAATCGGATAAGCTGACCGGGCCAAAATCACCGTTCACATAGGCCGGAGCCTCAAAGTTTGGGGCTGGTTTGCCCACCATGACAGCCATAGAATCTCCTTAACACTAACGCCAAAAAACCAACAATACATCAATAATAATACGAGAATATCGTGAAAAAGCATACAAATCGTTAGGAATTCGTTTGAATCCAGGCGGGCATCATGGGAATATAAACGAAATTATAACCCTAATTGGTATCGCAGTAAGCTATGATTATAGAAGCAGATCATTTAAATTACTGGGTATTCGCCTTGCTGCGATTGCGCACAACCTACAAGGATGGTGGGATTGGGATGTACGCCAAAAATGAGTTGATGTTTCCGCACTATGCGATTCAACACACACGTCATGATCGTGGCCCGGAATGGCAAGTCTTAGTGGATCGAGTCCTGAGTTTGCCGGAAACGCATGATGAAGTCCTGGCTTTTATGCTGCTGATGATCCGGTTGAACGGGTGTTTGTCCTGCGAGACCGATAGTTACCGGGCCATGCGCGGCTGTGTCATGTGCGTGCAGCAAACGCTGCGCCGCTATAAAGGGACGGATGAGGACTTGTTGCGCCAATATCGTGAAGCGCTCGATGATGTGCAGCGCTTCATGGTGCGCGTGCGCGAACCGGGCTTAGTCCTTGATATGATTTTGGGGTAAACGAATACCGTCACAAGACGACACACACCCATCGACCAACCCGACGCGCCTAACCGGATGCGGAACCAATCATGTTGGGTTCCGCATTCGTGCATTTAGGGAACAGCTTAACTTGTTTTTAACAAACACCTTACCCGGTGCTAACTTTAACCCGGCCCGGCCATGCAAGGATAGACGTCATGCGCGACTCTGATTGGGCAGCACTCGCTGACATTCAATTTATTCTCTACAACCGCATCGCCAACCAGCTTAACGAGGCGTTGACAGGCATCGCGCTGAGTGATATGCCCGAAGCGTCCGGCAAGCCGCCCGGCTATTGGAAAGATCGCGCCATCGACAAAATCACCAATGTGTTGAATATGTTCACGGCGTGGACCTGGCTGATCCGCTATAAACTGGGCGAGCCGATCCCCCAACGCGCGATCCGCCCGTTTGAAACCAACGCCCTGCTTGCCTGGTTAGGCCGCCAGCTACAGTTAAATCCGCCGCCCAAAACGAACATGAATCCGCTCTTGCATGGCAATCAAGAATCGCTGCAAGAGGCGCTGCTGCTGCTGTATTCGGTGGCCTATACGCAGGGTAGCGGCGTGCGGCTGGCCTTTGAAGCGACCAAACTCGGCACATGGTTCCGTATTCGCTTTGACCGTCATCAGGCCATCCCCAGCGATATTGATGCGTTGATTACCTCGTTTGGCGATCATTGGCGGGATCAGGATACGGTGTTTGAATTGACCACCGCGCGCGATTTTATCCGGCTGAATGGGTGCGCGCTCACGCTCAATCTGACCGAAACCGGCGCGGAATTTGCGTTCTTTGTGCGTGGAGCCAGAACACACATGCCCCTGATGCCGCTCAAACCGGCAGAACCGGTTAAGCAAGCGCTGACGCACACCACGCCAACGGCCCAGAAGGATGCTTACCCCACCGTGCGCAAGCCCGGCCAAACGAGGCCGCTTGATCCTGATGCGGTAGCGCGCTATCTGGATCACCGGGGCACAGCCAGTCCCGAAGCAACACCGGTCATCAAGGAATCGGAACTTGACGCGCTGGTCAAAGAGCAGCAGCCAACCCCGCCGCGTCAACGCAAACCCGACACCGAACCGCCCACCCTGGCGATGCTGCGGCCTTATTCGCCCGCCATGCGCGAACAAATTAACCGTAAAGCGCAGACCGAGCACGCCAAAACCGCCGCCCAGGATGCTCGTGATTCGAGCAACGGGACAATGCCGCTCGAACCGGAAAAGACCGATACCGGCACGATCATTTTGCGCGCGCCGATTCCCGAACCGCAGCTCCCGGAACGGTTCCGTAAACCACCCGCCGCCACGTCAAATGTGGCCCTGACACGGGATACACAGACGTTCATGCCGGTGAAGCCGGATACGGTTACAGCTACCGGATCATACGAAAGCCGCGACAGGACCGCGCATCAGGACCGGCAAGAAGCCCCCGATCACCGAGCAGCGAAAGAGGATAATCACGGATGACCACCTACCATCACCTGGACTGGAAAAGTCTGAACGCGATCAAAAATCACCTGTATCGCCGCCTTGCCAGCCCGATCAACAATGCGTTAGGGCGGCTCGCCATTGCCCGGCATATCGAAAAAGCGCCTGAAACAGAGATACAGTTGATCTATGCCGAACGGAACCTCGAACGGGCGATGAATCTGATTCGCGCCTGGGCTGCGCTGATCCATGTCAAAAGCGGCGGGAGCATCGCGCCCGAACAACGCCGCCGGGTGCAGGCGGATGATTGGCCGGAGTGGTTAATCGACTATTTGCACGCGCAAACCGGGCTGCAATTGGACCACACCGCGACGGTCTACGTGCATCCAGAGACATTTTTTGAGAGTGTGCTGCTCTTGTGGCGCACCGGGGCCGCAATTGGATCACTGAAACAGATCGTGACGCAGAACGCGCCAGACGAAACGAAAAGCATCTGGCTGCGCGCCATCTTCGAGCCGCCGCCCACCGGCCCCTATACCAGTCTGGGCGCATTGGCTGAGAGCCTGAGTACGCAGTTGCAGTATGACACGTTGATTCAGATCATGGTCTTGCAAGACCTGTTCACTATCAATAACTCAACGCTCAAAATCCAGAACAATAAGCAAACCGGCGAACAGGCTTTAGCGGTCTGTTTACCGGCTGTCCCTGCCGGACTGCCGCCGGATAGTAACGAGGCCGATGATCTGTTCACCTCCGTGATCGAACGCCTGCCCCCACCGGACACTGTGCCGGATGCAGGCCATGAACACGAGTCATTTTTCGCGCAGGTGATCCGCGAATTGAATGGTGATCTGGCAAACCTGGATGAACTGCTGGCGGAAAATGACACCCAACCTATCGAAATCACCCTCGAATCCGTGCCTGACCCCGCCGATTCGGGCGAATCGGAAACGCTGGTCGTGCCGCCGCCCAGTTTACGCGAACGCTTGAACGCGGTGGAGCAAATCACTAATGAGGCGCGGCAGACGCAGCGCGATCAAGAGGCGAATGCGCGTTACGCAGCCGGGCTGTATGGCCCGGAGAAAAACAACACGAACAACAATCACCAACATCAGGCCGACACGCTGATCGTGCCGCCGCCCGGTTTCCGCGAGCGGATCGAAGCCGTGACGAAGACGAAGCACGACATTGAACTCGTTCACCCGGACGATGAGACAGAAACGCAGATTGTGCCGCCGCCAGAGATCGAGCGCCGTTTTAACGAGCGCCGGGTCAAGCGCGATACCCAGTCGGCTAAGGCGGTCAAAAAATCCGATGCGCCTGATTCATCCGAACCCGAATC
>JAFGJA010000578.1 GCA_016929355.1 Anaerolineae bacterium
AAGCGAGTCTCAATGCGATTCAGGAGCGCCCCTGGTTGGGTTATGGTCCGGCGACCTTCCGGCAGGTCTTCGCATGGTATATGCCGCCGGAGTTGGCCCCGTTTGGTGGCGCGGCGGCGCTTGGGGGGCGGATGCATAATGTCTATCTCGAAGTCGTGTTGGAGAGCGGCCTGATCGGGTTGGTGGCGTATGGGGCGCTGCTGATGGCGATAGTGACTCCCTTACTGAGATTTGATTCACCCCGGATTGTCAGAAAGGCGCAATGTAATGATCGGCCTCACCCCCCAGCCCCCTCTCCATTCGAAATGGATGTTGTTGACGAACTCGTTTCGCAGGTTTCTGTAGGGGCGACTTTGCAAAGTCGCCCAGGGAGGGTTTGCAAACTCTCCCCTACGAAAATCAGGTTCGCCAACAGTATCGCAATGGAGAGCGAAGCAACCAGAGGAATGCGCCCCGATGCCAATATCATCTTGCGCGCGGCGATCCTGGCGGCGCTGGTGGCGAATCTGGTCAACAACCTGTTTTCGTTTGAATCGACCACGACGACACTGTTATTCTGGACATTGGCGGGCATGGCCCACGCCGAAACGCACCCATCACCACCGGACTCCGCACCGCGTTACCCGCGTTTAGGCTGGATCGTGGCGGTGGTCGGGATCGGGTTAGCGGGCTGGCTGGTCGTGCCGGATATGCTGGCGCAGCGCGGCGAACAGTTAGCGAGGGATGAGCGCTGGTCGGAGGCGGTGGATTGGTTCGAGACAGCGATTGATGTCGCACCCACCCCGGAGATGTTCTCTGATGCGCTCGGAACTACCTACGCGACCTGGGCCACGCAAACGCGCGATCCGGCGATCTGGTCACGGGGCGCGGCGGTGTATGCGGCTTTGATCGCTGACCGGGATCAGGTGGTAGCTTATTATACGCAGCGCGGCGTGTATCTGCGGCGCTGGTATGCCATGCAGCGCGATCCCCTGATCGCGGAGCAAGCGCTCACCACCTATACCGCCGCCATCCGTTTGAGTCCGCGCGATCCCGATCTCTGGCTGGATCGCGGCCTGGTGTGGCTTGATATGGACAATTTTGCGGGGGCACTTAGCGATTTTGACGAGGCGAACCGCCTGCGCGACAATTACGCGCGGTATTATGGTGCGATGTCACTTTATGCGCTCGAAATGGGCGATCAAGCGGCGGCAGCAGCGTGGAATGAACGCGCGATCCAGGCGCAGCAGGCATGGAATGATTGGGTCTGGCGGCGTTAGGGGTGGATGCCGCCCCGCGCTTACCCTCTGATAAGCTGACAATTAGTATATTTTCGCCTTATCTATTGACAAGAAAAGTCGTGTCAGTATAATCGTTTCGGCATTGTGGCGTCAGACTCGACGCCAGTTAGTGATGAGGGTCCCATGTCTGAAATTGGTCGTATTGCCTGGAATCGATGGAAAATTCTGGGCGAAGCTTTTGGTGATTTTCAAGGGCGGTTGTTCGCTGTCCTATTTTATTTCACCATCTTCGCCCCATTTGCAATAGGCGCTCGCTTGTTCAGCGATCCGCTTCATTTACGTAAACGTATGCCCAACTGGTTGGACCGTACCCCGGTTAGCACCAGCCTGGAAGACGCGCGGAGGCAATTCTAACGTATGGATATTTTAGGTGTCTCCTGTTTTTATCACGATTCGGCGGCGGTGCTGCTGCGCGATGGTGAAATTGTGGCCGCCTCACAGGAAGAGCGGCTGACGCGCAAAAAACACGACAGTGGGTTCCCCGAACGCGCTATTAATTTCTGCCTGGAACGCGGCGGGATCAAAGGGCCGGACCTGGATTATGTCGTGTTCTATGAAAAACCGATGGTTAAGGTCGGGCGTATTTTGCAGACCGCATTGGGCACGTTCCCGCGCTCCTGGGATTTCTGGCGCGAGGCGATCACGTCCTATATTGGCTCAGACGGGAAGTTCTGGATCAAGAAATACCTCCAGGATCACCTCGGTGTGCGGGCCGATCAGGTTTTGTTCTGCGATCACCACATGTCGCACGCGGCCAGCGCCTTTTTTGCCTCTCCTTTTGAAGATGCCGCCGTGATGACGATTGACGGTGTGGGGGAATGGACCACCACCACCACCGGGATCGCCAAAGGCAGCTTCAACGGTACGGGCGAAAATACCATTAATCTCTTTACCGAACAGCGTTTTCCGCACTCGCTCGGTTTGCTCTATTCGGCATTTACAGCGTTTTTGGGCTTCCGCGTCAATAACGGCGAATACAAAGTGATGGGGATGTCGCCCTACGGCGATCCGACCTACGTGGATAAGGTCAGGCAACTGATCACACTCAATGATGACGGTAGTTTCTACCTCAACATGGATTACTTCTCCTATCACCATTCGGCGACGAACAGCTTCAATGATAAGTTTATTAAGCTGTTTGGCGAACCGCGTATTCACAGTGAAGAATTCTTCACCGCACGCAGTGATCCAAGCCGGGCCAATGAGCCGGAAGTCGAGCGCAACCAGTATTACGCCGACATTGCCAAGAGTATCCAGGTTGTGACCGAAGAAGCCCTGGTCAACATGGCGAACGCGCTGCATAAGAAAACCGGCGCGAAGAACCTCGTCATGGCGGGTGGTGTGGCGCTCAACAGTGTGGCGAACTACAAGATTTTGACCGAAACGCCGTATGAGGATGTCTACATCCAACCGGCGGCGGGTGATGATGGTGGCGCGCTTGGCGCGGCGCTGTGGGCCTATCACATGGTACTGGGCAAACCCCGTAAGCTTGTTATGAAGGACGCCTATCTTGGTCAGGATTTCACGGACGACGAAATTCGTGTTTTCCTCGAAAGCAACAACATCCCCTACCAGTACTTCGAAGACGAAGACAAGATGGTCGATTTCATTACTGACCAGATCATCGATCAGAAAGTCGTGTCGATCTTCCAGGGCCGGTTTGAATGGGGGCCGCGCGCCTTGGGCAACCGGAGTATTCTGGCTGATCCGCGCCGCGCTGAGATGAAAGATATTGTCAACCGCAAGATCAAGTTCCGCGAACCATTCCGGCCCTTTGCACCAGTTGTTTTGGCCGAACGCGCAGCCGAATATTTTGATTACCCCAATGTCGAAACCGCGATGCTGCCGCGCTTTATGCTGGCGGTGAGTCCTGTGCCGGAAGATAAACGCGACGTGGCGAAAGCGACTACGCACGAAGGCGGGACCGGGCGCTTGCAGACGATTGATAAAGAAACCAACCCGCGTTATTACAAACTGGTCGAGCGGTTCGGTGAAGCAACTGGCGTGCCGATCCTGATCAACACATCGTTCAACCTGCGCGGTGAACCGATTGTTAGCTCCCCGGCGGATGCCTGGAAGACCTTCAGCAACAGTGGGATCGACTGGCTAATGCTGGAAAAGTTCGTAGTCGGCAAATCATCAAACGACGAGTCATAGGTATTTGAGAGAGTCATTCCATGTCTGAGCAACCTGTTAACACTGAAAATCGTCCGGGGATGTTGAGCGGCCTCAAAACCCGTTTCGGCATTTTGGGGGAACTGTTCGCATTTTTGTGGGCGGCCAAAATGTGGTGGCTCATCCCGATGGTGATTGCCCTGGTCGTCTTCGCGCTGCTGATCGTCTTGGGTTCAGCCAGTGGTGGCGGCCCGTTGATCTACACCTTGTTCTAAGCGATACGCTGTCTAGGAGAGAATTTTCATGAGTGAGTGGCTGATTGCCATCATTATCGGGGCAGCGTTTGGGCTGGTCGTCGGCGCTAAGATTGCGCGCGATTCGAGTGATGCAGAACCGATCCAGGGTGGCCCACTGGCGGAACTTTTCCACTATCTGGCCGGGGCTGGCCTGTCGGGAATGCTGCCGTTTATCATCGCCGGGATCATCGTGGGTCTGCCGTTCCTGAAACTGTTCGGTACGGCGGTAGGTTTCCTGGCCCTGACCGCGATCTTCCTGCTGCTCCACGCGAGTTTTGAGCGCGGCGCGGCGACGGCGTAGTACATATTCGCGTAAATCTAATAACTAATGTGAGTCATCCCGAATTTTCAGGGAGACTTGCTGATGATTGGCCTCACCCCCTAAATCCCCCTCTCCCGCCGAGCCGGAGAGGGGGACTTGATCATACCTATGTCTCCCCCTTTCCATTCCGAATGGAGAGGGGCTGGGGGGTGAGGTTAACACAGCAAACGACGTTCAACCCAAAGCCCACCATGTCCGGTGGGCTTGTTGCGTTTAGGTTCACAACTCCGAATTTTGCTTGACGAAATCGATCAAATCATCCACGTAAGCGAAGGCCAGCGCTGTGACTGTATCCGCCGCGCCGTAATAGATCGCAAGGCGACCTGTCGCAGCATCCGCTAGCGCCGCGCACGGAAAGGCTACGTTCGGCACATCCCCCACACATTCGTACAGCGTTTGCGGTGAGAGCAGGTATGGCCCACCGCGATAGAGAACTTTCCAGGGTTCATCAATGTCGAGCAGCGCTGCGCCCATGCTGTACACATACCCGTTGCAGGATGTCAGTACGCCGTGATAGATCAACAACCAGCCCTCGGTAGTCTCAATCGGGATCGGTCCCGCGCCGATTTTGGTGCTTTGCCAGGTCCAGGGCTTGGTTCCCATCACCCAGCGATGTTTGCCCCAATGCACCATATCCGGGCTTTCGCTGTAGAAAATATCGCCAAACGGCGTATGCCCGTTATCGCTGGGGCGGCTGAACATGGCGTACTGGCCGTTAATTTTGCGCGGGAACAGCACCCCGTTACGGTTGAAGGGCAAATAGGCATTTTCGAGGAAATGGAATGTTTCGAAATCGTGCGTATAGCCGATGCCAATTGTCGGGCCGTGATAGCCATTGCACCACGTCACATAATAGCGATCTTCCAGCCAGCACACGCGCGGATCGTAGCGGTGTTCAAAGTTCGCTAATTCGGCGTCGGTAAACTGCCACTCAATCGGATCGGGACCGAGAGTCCAGGTGATCCCATCATCGCTGTGCCCGACATGCAGGTCCATAATGCGGCGCGTATCGTCGGCCCGAAACACGCCCGCAAATTTGCCGTTATAAGGGACGGCGGCGCTGTTAAAAATACTGTTAGAGGTGGGGATCGCATCGCGCGGGATAACGGGATTCTGGCTGTAGCGCCAGATCACCGCATCCGATCCCGCCGGACGATCTTCCCAGGGGATGTTCGGCAACGCATCGCCAATAATTGTCTGTGCCATGTTTAAGAATGTCCTTTTGGTCTAAAAAAGAGGCTCATGCGCCAGTATAGCCGGAGTTTTTTCCCTTGTCGATAGACGCGCCGCAGCAGCACACGGGCGAGGTCGAGCGCCAGCGAGGGCGAGGTCGCGTGTGTTACGCAAGCTGCCGTTGGGCGAGGCTGGCGAACACGCCGCGCTGTTCCATCAATTCTTCATACGTGCCCATTTCAACCAGTTGGCCGCGCACCAAAACCATGATCCGGTCCGCATCCCGAATGGTGCTCAGCCGGTGCGCGATCACGATCCGCGTCGCGTCGATCTGTCGCAGGCTTTCCGTGACGAGCGATTGCGATTTATCGTCAAGGGCGCTGGTCGCTTCGTCAAAGAAGATAATGCGCGGATGGGTGACGAGGGCGCGCGCGATCAACAGGCGTTGGCGCTGCCCGCCGGAAAACGTGCTGCCGCCTTCGCTGATGTACGTTTGCATCCCCATTGGCATGGCTTCGATATCCGCCGCGATCCCGGCCCGGCGTGCGGCGTTCCAGGCATCTTCGGCGCTGAGTTTGTTCGCGCCGAGAATGTTATCCAGAATCGAGCCGGTCATGACCTGGCTGTGCTGCAACACGACTCCGATCTGGCGGCGCACGGCGCGCAGATCAGCTTCTCGCAGCGAGTGCCCATCATAGTAGATTGCGCCGGAATCCGGCATCTCGAAACCGAGCAAATGCCGCAGCAGCGTTGATTTACCCGATCCCGATGGCCCCACCAGCGCGACAAATTCGCCACTGCGCACGTTAAAGGTAATGTCATCCAGGATCAGCGGCCCGTCAGGATCGTAACGGAACGACACATGATTGACTTCAATCGCGCCAGTCAATTCGCCGGGATCGACTTTTTGTGCATCGACTTCGGGCAGCGTGCGCAAAATGGGCGTCAGGCGTTCGTAAGTCGGCACGACAGACACCACCGACACCAGCGCCACCGCCAGTTGTAAGCCCGCGCTCATAAACAGGGTGAACGCGGCATAAAACGCGATAAATGCGCCGGTTGAGAGCGTGGTTTGGTGACTCATCGCCGCGTAGAGGACCATTGACGCCAGAACGGGGATTACGCTCACCATAATATCGAGGTAGTTGTGAATCGTGCCCGCCTGGAACGCGAGCCGTTTCTGGCGGCTGAACGCATCCGCCCACAGGAAATAGGCGCGGCTTTCGGCTCCTGCCACCCGCAGTTTAGCGATCCCGCCGATTAACTGCGCGATCAAGCCGGAAATTGCGCCCTGTTGGTGATCGATCTGCCGTTGGAAATGCAGCAGGCGCAAACTCAACAAGCCCGTGATCACGGTTGCCAGTGTCACAAAGCCAATCGTGATCAGGGCAAGTTGAACATCGTAATAAAACAGTACCACGACATTAAACCAGGAAAATACCCCCGCCAGAAATGCCAGCAGCACCGCGCCGGACATGACCTGCTTGATGCGCGCGATACCGAGCGCACGTTCCGCCAGATCGCCCGCCGCATACTGCCGGAAAAAGTTGGGGGAGAGACTTAACAGCCGGTCCCAAACCGCCGCCTGGATCGCGCTGTCCAAGCGGCCTTCGATGCGCAACAGGCCGATACTGCGCACCAATTGGAACAATGCCACTGCCCCCGCGCTGATCGCCAACACGCCACCCAACACGACCAATTGATTTTGCTCGCCCGCCGGGATCAGATCATCGAAGATTACGCCCGTGATGATCGGGGTGAGGATGCCCAATACCCCCCCGACGATGCCGACCAGCAGCACCATGAACACATCCCGGCGCGCACCACGCAGCCCAAACACCAGCAAATCCCACACCCCCAACGCGCGATCTGGGAAAGGGCGGTAGAGCATATACGCGGTGGGGCGCAATTGGTTCGCCAGCGTTGCATCCACCGGCAGCACGTCGCCTGTCGCCGGATCGTGTAGATCGTAGCGCCGCCCATTGA
>JAFGJA010000579.1 GCA_016929355.1 Anaerolineae bacterium
AACAGCAACGGAAACGCCCCTGCCCACGATCACACCAATTCCATCGATCACCCCGACTCCGACGCTCAAACCATCCGTGCTGGAAGACATCACCGGGGCGGAGGTTGACATCCTGGACGAAAACAGCGACTCGACGATTTTTGGTGGGATGTTCTTCGGGCTGGTGCTGCTAGGCGGCGCAACGGCCTTCTTAGCCTTCACGCGCCAGGGACGGCGCATGACACGCCAGGCGGTGCAGGGATCAACCGAAATCTTCTCCCGCGTGATGACGGATATTATCGGGAGCAAAGGCGGCGGAACCGGAGCCAGTGGCGCGAAATTGGGCGAACTGCGCGTCATTCAGGGGGCATCGCCCACGACGATTGACATCACCCGTAACACGTTTGTGGTAGGCCGCGATTATAACTACGGCTGCCACTATGCGTTTGAAAAACTGGGATACGTCAGTGGGCGTCATTTCACCATCTACTATGAACACGAAACCGGGCAGTTCTACATCGAAGACCAGAATTCGAGCAATGGCACGGACTTGGATCACCAACCCCTGCCCCCGGCCCAACGAATGCCCTTGCATACCGGCGCGATCATCAGTATCGCCAACCAATTGCAGATGGAATTCAAGCCGAATCTGGACGCCATGCCCTCAACAGAAGTGTACGTCGGGAGTAATGCGAGCGAACCCGACTATCCCCATCAGCCATTTGACCCAGCCAGCGATGGCGGCGCTGTATCACACATGGCGCAGCCCCCAACCGAATTGGGCGATGAACCGCTTGATGACGGCGGCATGTACGGCGACATTTTGAGTGATGTTGCGCGCCAGAAAACATCCTATCAACCCGATGATGAACAGGCGTCCACACAGCGCCGCAAACGGACACTGGATGATATTGACGATTATATGTAAACGGTAGCTACTACGTTTAGACGTGACAAAGGAAAAAGGATCGCTATATGCCAAGAAATCTCAATGGGGAACGGATCGGTCCGTTTAAAGTTGTTCGACAAATCTCAAATCATGGTGGCATGGCCGGGGTATATGAGGGCACGATCAGCTATGCGCCATCGCGTGAACGCAATGGGAGTCGCGTTGCGCTCAAAATCAGTTATACTGATGACTCCAATACGGACATCTTCGAAGAAATGTTGGTCAAGGAAACGCAGCTTTTACACAATTTCCGGCATCCGGGGATCGTGCGTTTGATGCTCATTGAAATGGGCGAAGACAGCCGTAAACGACTGCATTTTGGGCGCGCGCGTGATATTGATGGAATGCCGTTCTATTTTGCGATGGAACTGTTACAAGGGGGGACACTGGCCGATATTATCGGTAAACGCGGGTTTGACCTGAGTTGGAAAGTCGAACTCATTTACCAGCTTGCCATCACCCTGCATTATCTGCATTCATCGGGTCTCGCCCACCGTGATCTCAAACCGGAAAATATTATGTTTCGCACCTCGCCTGATCCCAGGGAACTGCCGCAGCCCATTCTGATCGACTTTGGGCTGGCCGAAAAACGCCGCGTGAATCCTGAAGTGAATGCGGCTACCATTCGCTATGCGGCTCCCGAACGGGTGCAACATCTGATCACGCAGAAAGCGCATTATGAGCCGACCCGTGATGTGACCGATCATAGTAAGGCGGATGTATGGGCGTTGGGCGTGATTGCGTGGGAACTGTTCGCCGACAGTTACCCCTTCCAACATATCAAGAATCGAACGGCCCTGGCCGATAGTATCGTGCGTGACCGCCCCCGCATCAGCAAAGGGAACATCCCCCCACGCTTGCAAAAATTACTGGCGGTGATGCTCGCTAAGGATTGGCAAAAACGTTTCACGATAGATGAAATCATCAACGTGTTAGAAACCGATATAGAAAACCTTGCACCGCGACTGGACTCTTGAGGGGGGTAATGACCTATGGCCGATGGGATTCGAATGTTTACACATTCGGACATTGGAAATCTATCTAAACCGCATAATGAAGATTACGCGGTCTGTACGATCATCGAAAAACGCGGTTACAGACTGCATATTGCCATGGTCTGCGATGGGGTCAGCCAATCGGGAAATGGCATTGTCGCGGCCAAAGACACCGCCGATGAAGTGCTGCGTTCGATCCGAACCAACCCCGAACCGGCAGTCCCTAAATTGTTGTTTCGGGCGGTCAAGCGCGCCAATGAGGTAGTTTTCCAGAAAAATCAATATGCCGATGAGGAAATGCGCGGGTATTGCACCATCTCGCTCACTGCCGTGCAGGAAACCGGCAACGGCTTCGGCAAGCTGTTTATTGCCAGCGTGGGCGATAGTCCTATTTTTCTGGCCCGGCAAGACCCCAGCAAACCATCCCGCCGCCACTTACGCCGCCTGAACATCGATCATACGCATTATAACGAAGCGATTATCTTCGACGGGATGACGCCCCAACAAGCCATGCAGCTTCCCAAACGAACCGCGCTGCGGCGGGCAATTGGGTCTGAGCCGGATGTTGAGGTCGATATTGGCATTTACGAAGCCACATTAGACCCGGAAACGGCGTTTGCTACCGGCGTCAAGGGGTTGTTTTTGCAGGAAGGCGATACGATCATCGCGTGTTCGGATGGTCTGACCGATGCCAGCCTGAAAGATCAGCAGCCGTATGTGAGCGAAAACGAATTTTTGCAGTTCGCGTATGTCGATGATATTGAACGCGCCTCCCGCGCCCTGGTCGATATTGCCGTGCGGCGCGAAACACATGACAACGCCTCGATTGCGATGACGTTTATACCGGGGGAACGCAGCAAAGCGATTGGACCCCGCCGCCGCATGGTCGCCGGACTCGCAACGGTGATTGCCGTGTTAGCCATCATGAGCGGTATTATTCTGGTGAATTTGCTGGGTGAGAAGGGCGAAAACAAAGATCAAAAAGCCACCAGCGCCGCGCTTCAGGCGACAGTCACCCACGAATGGTCCATCAATGCCACCCAGACAGCCTGGCCGACAGATACGCCCACGCCAACGCCAACGAATACACCAACCGCCACTCCCACCAATACCCCGACCCCAACACCTACCCCCACCCAGCGACCTGTGCTGGAACCGGAAGCGGTGGGATTCTGGCAGTTGGGCTATAGTCGCCCTGATGCGCAGGTCCAGTTGAATTCCGTGATTGAGGGCCATCCTATCCGCGCCACCGGCAACGATGTTTATGTGTCACTGGATGATGGCGCTAACAGCACCAACCCTGCAAACCTGTTTTTGCGCGCGGAGAGCGTTATCGAAATCTCCGATATTGAGCCACAAGCGGCGGAAGTATTCATTGAACCCAACAGCGATCTCTTTATCGAAACCGGCCAGTTCGCCGCCGGTGGGGTGATGGTGTGGCAATCGCGCGATATCGAATTCAAATCGAATGGTACGTGTATAGCGGCAGATTATCGCAGTACCCCTGACAACCTGACATTTTATTGTTTTGGAGCCGATAATGATAGCTGTACGTACTCGCTCGAACGCAACAAACCGCAGTTGTTAGGGCCAAACAAGTCGGTGACAATCAGCCTTACTACCGGCATCGCGCTAGGAACAAATGACATTTTGTATGAGCAGGCGTTAGCCTATTACAAATTCGTGGCAGG
>JAFGJA010000580.1 GCA_016929355.1 Anaerolineae bacterium
CCGACCGAGTTTGAGCGGGTGTCGCTTGGCGATCTGGGGATCACGATTGAATACCCGGTCAATTGGGCGGCTCCCAAGCCGTTTGCGTCGTTGGAGTACGTGAGTCTGCACGCGCTGCCGAATCTGGATAATGATGTCTATCCCTGGTTCCGTGTGGCGCGCGGCGCGCCAGAGCAGCATCTTGACAATAACTTCACGCGCGACATCAGCAGCCCACAAAGCGCCGTTGAGAGTACGGTGGGTGTCGTGCCCAGTGGATCGCGCCAAATGGAAGGGATGGTCTATCCTACTTATATGGTCAACGGCCCGACATCCAGCCACAATAACTGGGCGTGGGTGATCGCGGTTGCGCCGGATGATTGGGTGTATATCACGTTGTATGCCCCGTATATCAGCGACTTCGATACGGCTTTTGCGGAAGATGTGCTGCCGCGCATGATTCGCTCACTGCAAGTCGATGGGCAGCCTATCGCCGCGAGCGCGATCAATACCACGCGGCTGAATACGCCGCCAATGCGGGTGGATGGTCCGGTGCGGGATCGTTTTAACGACAATGTTAATGACTGGCAGTTTGTTGACATCACGGATGGTGAATTGATTCTGTCGGCGCAGAATCCAGAAGTTGTGACCTGGACTTTTTCCCAGACATACTTTGATGGCGCGCCTGCGTTTTATGGCGAGGTGTCGGGACGGTTGATCAGTGATACGGACCGGTACGATATTGGGTTGGTGTTCCGCGTGCTGGATGGCTCGAATTACTACTATTACGCCGTGACGTATGACCAGGAAGTGTGGATTTTCAAGGTGCAAGATGGCGAATGGAGCGCGCTCGTGCTGTTGGCAACGAATCCCAACGTCAACGTTGGCCGGGATCAGGTCAATACGCTGGGCGTGCTGGTGCTGGGCGACTACCTGGAATTTTACCTCAATGGTGAATTGGTCGGCGTTGCCGTGGATCGCTTGTTGCAGACGGGCGGAGTCCGTATGGCCTCGTACACGTATGAAGATTCGAGCAACCTGACGGTGGTGGCGTTTGATAATTTTGCCTATTTGCCTCTGGCGGTTGCCGGACAGCCGTCATTAACTGAGGCGGGCGTGCTGCCGCTTGGCACGGTGGCGAATCTGAGTGGGGCGGTGATTCGTGCGGGTACGGCGGAAACGTCCGAGCAGTTAGCCACGCTGGACGTTGATCAGGTGGTGGTGGCGCTGGCCCGCACCGAGGATAATACGCAACTGTTTGTTTATACGCAGGGGGTAGCGGGCTGGCTGCCTGCCTCGGCGGTAACGCTCACGCTGGCGGATGAGCCGTTCTCTGTGTATGGCTTGCCCCTGCTGCCCGCCGGTTTCGATGGGCAGGTGATCGATTTGTGGCCGGTGACGTGGCCGGAAACGGATCAGCCTCAGCCGGTGAATGCGGCCCGGATCGCGTATGGGCAAACGCTCGGAAACGTCGTGCCGGATGACGGTACGGTGACGTGGGCGTTTAAGGGCGCGGCGGGCGATGTGATCGCGCTCGGCACGGTGTCGGATGTGTCATCGTTGGACCTCTATCTCCGGCTGTTCGGCCCGGATGGAACGCTGGTGATCGAGGATGACGATAGCGGTCCGGGCCTGAATCCGTTGGTCGAGGGGTATACATTACCGGCAACGGGCGTGTATACGGTTGAGATCGCGTGTCTTGGTCCCGGCGGTGCGTTCCGGTTGGCGCTGGCGAAAAATTAGATTGCGTTAAATCACATGCGCGTGGCCGCGTCTGTGCCCCGCCCCTGACAATCTACGATTGTCTACGAAATCGCTTGCGATTTCGTACCGCGCATCGCGCGGAGGGGCGGGGCGATCTGTGCGCTCGCCCGGTGACATAACACCCCCCAACGGGATTCCAACCCGGCTGGTGGGTGTTTATTTTATGCCTGTGCTATCTTTATAAAGAGTTCTATTTTTTGATAATGGGGAATGTGTAATGAAACGTATCGGTATTGTTGCCATTGGGTTGAGCGTGTTATGGCTGTTAGTGGCGCCAGCCCTTCCGGCGCATTCGCCTGTGATCGCTGGGGTGGAATCGCCGGGCGTGCCGCGCCCGATCACTAGTGCGGCGGCACAGGCGCGGATCGCGGATTGGACCGTCATGGTCTATATGGCGGCGGATAATAACCTCGAAACATTTGCGTTGGCCGATCTCAACGAGATGGAATTGGTCGGCAGCAGCGAGGCGATCAACATCGTGGTGCAGGTGGATCGCGCGGCGGATTACGATGCGGGTGATGGCGATTGGACCGATACACGCCGCTATTTCATCCAGAATGATCGCCGCGCGACTAACGTTGCTTCCGAACGGGTCGATGATGGCGCTTTGGGCGAACTGGATACCAGCGATCCCGCCACGTTAGCCGATTTTGGGATATGGGCGATTACGACCTATCCCGCGAATCATTACGCCCTGGTGATCTGGGATCACGGCGGATCGTGGCAGGGCTTGGCCTCGGATGAATTCTCCGAATACTCGGATATGAGTCTGTCTGAACTGACCGGCGCGCTTGATCAGATCACGACTACTACCGGCGTGGCAAAATTGGACGTGATCGGCTTCGACGCCTGCCTGATGGGATCGTTCGAAGTCTATGCCGCGATTGCCCCTTACAGTCACTATGCGATTGCCAGCGCGGAACTGATCCCTGGCGATGGCTGGGACTATTTCGGCGCGTTGGACGCCCTGACCGCCGATCCCGCGATGGGCGGTGATGCGTTTGGCCGCGCGGTGGTTGATACGTTTATCACGTATTACACCGACATTGTGACCAGGTACACGATCTTCAACCTCGGTGTGGTTGATCTGTCCCAATCGGATCGCGTGGCGGCGGCGCTGGGTGAGATCAAAGACGTGATGCAGAACCAGTCCGGCGAGGCATGGGCCGCGATTGTCACGGCCCGCACACAAACAGCCGTCTATGGCGCGTTTGGCGATCCCCAGTTTGTTGATATATGGGCGGCGGCTGATCTGATTCAATTTGCCGGGCTGCTCAAGGATCAATCGGAGGACGCCGCGTTAGTTGCGGCGGCTGATCATGCGCACGCTGCCGGGACGGATATGGTCGTGTACTATCGCAGCAGCGTTGATCCTGATGTGGTGGCAGCCGATCAGGGCGGGGTATCAATCTATTTTCCGCGCACCGCCAATCTGTTCGAACTCCGCGCCGCATCGGTGCAGTATACCGATCAGGTTCCCGCCGACCTGACTCTGTGGTCCGATTTTCTCAGCACCTTTTTCCAGACGGTGCGGACGCAAGCCGATGCCGAAGCGCTTGGCGGCAAGGTGGAAGGCGTCAAAATTGACGGATCGCAGGCGGCGTTAGTCTTCGATATGTCGGAAGGCAAACCGGGCACGCGCGCCTCAGCCTTTGTCAAGCTGGATATTGGCAATAATCAGCGTATCGTGGTTGATTACGCGCCGTTGAGTTGGAGTGGTGATGCGACTCCGCGCGCGGTGGCGTGGTCCGGTAAATTGCCCTGGTTGACCAATGGGTACAGCGAAACCCCGGTGCTCCTGCTGCGTCATCCTCGCGATCCGAATATTGGCGTGGTCAATGGCGTGTTTTATCCGCGCAATGGGGCGGCGGTTGATGCGCAACTGCTGTTTGATCGCACGACCAACGCCCTGCTGAGTGTGTGGACGCTGGGCAAAACGGCCAGTACGGTCATGCCGGCCCAGGTTGTGCCGCAGTCCGGCGATGTGTTTCAGCCGGTCTGGGTGACATCGAATACGGATAATGTGTGGGCGCAGTCTCCCGCGAACGTGAAAATGACCTTTGCTGACGCGGCTCCCCTGACGCTGGCCTGGCGG
>JAFGJA010000581.1 GCA_016929355.1 Anaerolineae bacterium
AATAACCTGGGGATCGAACTTTTCGGGTTGTACTGGCATTTTGTCGATGTGGTGTGGATCGTGTTGTTCACCGTGATTTACCTGATCAACTAAAGGGGCGATATAGCTATGAATAGTTTGATACTCACATTCTGGATTATGACCGGCGCATTTATCGGCGGCGTGGTCGCCCCGCTCATCACGGCAGACAAAAAAATGAGCGATTGGCTCGCCATGCTGATCGGCGTGATCGTGGGCGGAATCGGTAATGTGCTGCTGATCATTCCGTTGGGTATGGCGCTGCATTTCCTGCTGCCCAAGAGCGACGATCCGCGTTTGGCGTGGCAGCGCGACGCGATCTCGCTGGCCGAAGCCCGCGCTGCACTTGGTAGTGGGGCAGGTGGCAGAGGGGCGATGGTGTCGCCGTTGGCGCTGCTGGCAGACAATCTGTGGCCGAAAGCGCGCCAGGATGGGCACTCGCATCGTATGTCCTATGTGGGCGTTTTCGTGGCGCTGGCCGTGATCACGCTGGTCGAAGTCTTGATCACGATCATTGATGCGGGCGAAATCACGCGGGCGTTATTGGTGGCGCTCTCAACGGCGAAAGTGCTGCTGGTGGCGCTGTTCTTCATGCACCTGCGTTATGATAGCCGGTGGTATTCGAGCATTTTCGCGTATGCGTTGCCGTTTGCCGCGCTGGTGGTGATTGTGCTGGCGCTGGCGTAAATTATTTACAAATACCTGTAGGGGCGAACCAGCGTGTTTGCCCGATGCGGCTTGCCGCGTGCTGTGCAACCGGGAGTACACATTGGTGCTCCCCTACTCATGTTTCACTTGTGTGACCTTGCGAATTTCTGATATGATCACAGTAGTAATTTATGTTGCAACTTGGGAGCAAAATCATGCCCGAAAATGTAACAAATGGTGACAATGCAGATGCCCCTATCGAGGAGCGTTTGCAAAACTTGATCGAGAACCTCTCCTCGTATATCGAATACTATCACGGCGGCTCGTGCGAATTGGTGTCGTTTGATGGCAAAGTCGCGCGGGTCAGTCTGGGCGGCGCGTGTGATGGCTGTCCGCTCTCGCTGAATACGCTGCACGGCTGGATCGCCGGGACGGTGCGCCAATTTTTCCCCGATATTGTCGTTGAGGAAGCCGCGTCGGATTCGTAATACGTCGCTGGATTTCGGTTCAAGCAAACGCTCTGCGGTAACGTCCTGTTGTTCGGCAGGGCGTTTTTTTGTTTGTGGCAATGATTGTACAAAATCGCGCAAGAATCGGGTGTGTGGCGCGCGGTGGGTGTGGTATCGTTATAAAATTCTACCGGGGGCTAAAGTCGAATTTCGGTTCATGGCCTCTTAACTATTGGGAATAGGACACATCATGAAACACTGGTTGATGTTTTGGAGCCTCGGCGTGATCTGGGGATCATCGTTTTTGTTGATCAAAGTCGCGGTAGAGGAACTTGGTCCCTTGCCGCTCGTTTCGATACGGATTGGCTTGGCCGCGTTGTTGATGGGCGCGTACCTGTGGTGGAGTGGGCGCAAACTGCCGCGCACGCGCCGCGAGGTGATCGCGTTGTTGTATGTTGGCGTGATGAATACCGCCGTGCCCTTTACGCTGATCACCTGGGGCGAACAGGATATTGATAGCGGGCTGGCGACGGTCTTAAACTCAACTGTGCCGCTCTTTACGCTCGTTTTCGCGCACTTCGCCTTAGCCGATGAGCGTATTTCGTTGCAGAAGATTATCGGCTTGGGCGTAGGCTTTGTGGGGATCGTGCTGCTGGCGGGCCGCGATGCCGAATCCAGCAGTCCGAATTCGTTCAGTGGACAGGTTGCGGTTCTCGTCGCGTCAATGAGCTATGCTTCCTGCGCGATTGTGATTCGCCGTTATCTGCGCAAAGTTGATCCGTTTGTCACGGCGGGCGGATCGCTGATCGTTGGCGGCGTGGTGATCGTCACGATCACGCTGCTGACGGTGCATCCCTTGCCTGACGTGACTGAACTCAGCCTGGACACCGTTGCCTCGATCCTGACTTTAGCCACGCTGAATACTGTGATCGCGTACTTTCTGTTTTACGCGCTGTTTGCGGTCTGGGGTGCGACCCGGACGACCCTCGTCACCTATGTCATGCCGCCGATTGGTGTGACGTTGGGCGCGCTCTTTCTGGATGAAACCGTCGATTGGAAAATCGTGGTCGGCGCGGCGCTGATTCTGGTCGGGATCGTGGCGGTCAACTGGCACGGGCGGCGCGTGCCTGCCGCTAAATCGCCTGTGTTGACCGAACCCGCTTCCTCTCACGCGGACTAGGGATAGTTAAACATCACACGCAGAATCGCATATAATCGGGACAGAGACGGCTGAATCTGGAGGCAACCCCCGGTGTCCGGTACGATTTTATTTCCAATCTTTGCGGTGATCGCGGTGCTGCTCTGGCTGGGTGTCAGAGAGGCCCGTTTGCATCATAATGGTAATGCGCTGGTGCGGCTGTTGGAAGCGCGCGATCAGCCTCTGTTTTGCGCCTACGGGGAGGGGATGAAAGGTCGGATTCTGACGATTAACGGTCCGAAAGCCCGGTGGACGCCATTTGTGATCGCGGTGCTGGCTGATGAGATCGTGTTGTACCGGATCATGCCGGGTAAGGTGGAACATCACTTGACGATTAAAACAGCCGGGTTGCGCTGGTTTGGTCGCCCTGAAAAATATACCAGTGGGCCGAATGAAATATGGCTGCACGCCGAGGTCAACGGCGAATGGACATTGGTCCAACTGCGTTTTTACCGCCACCGGATGCAGGCGCTTGTTCGCGCGCTGAAAGAGATCGCCACCCCCGAACAGATCACCGCCTATCGCCGCCGCCGGCCCTATATCCACTATGGCCCGGTGAGCGCCCG
>JAFGJA010000582.1 GCA_016929355.1 Anaerolineae bacterium
AACTTCTTTATCTACTCCGGTATTGCGGTGGTCTATGGGATTATCGGAGTTATTCCGGGCGTGCTGGTCGGGATCCCCGGCGGTAATGCGGCAGCGCACGCATTGGCTCCGCAGTTGAACACGATTGTAGAAGGGTTTCAGATTTCAGTTTCTTCTATCATCCTGGGCGCAGCGGTCGGATTGCTGGTACCCGCTATCGCCTCCCTGCTGCCCGTCTTCAATGGCACGCGCGTCCAAATTCTGGAAGCCATGACCGACCTCGGTATTGATGCCAACTACGGCTCCGGCCTGGTGGCGCGCTTCATTGGCGCGCTCCCCATCCCGATCACGGTGCGGCAGGGGTTGAGCAATGTCAGCCTCAAGAAAGGCCGGTTGGCTTTCACCGTGATCACCCTGGCGATTGCCGTTGGGGCTTTCATGGGAATTTTCGCTCTGTTCGAATCGCTCACCGATGGGATTGAGTCCTTCTTCAATAGCTGGAACATTGATTTTGGCGTCTTCCCCACCGAGCCACGTGATCCCGAACAGATGGCGAACATCCTCACCACCAACTTTGGCGATCAGGTGAACGACATCCAGCCAGGGTTCATGCAACAGATCGAGTTTGAGGGATATACCCCCGAAATCACCGCCGGTGGCCCGCCCGGTATCTTTGCCTACGGGTACGACATCACCGCCGAAAGCCCGGCTTTCCTGTTCGAGATTTCTGAGGGCGAAAAGCTCACACCAGAAACCGCCAGCGATGGAATCATCCTCTCAAGCTTGCTGGCCGCGAACATGGACAAATCCGTAGGCGATAACGTAGTCATGCGTGTGCCCGGTCAGAACAAAGAATTCAAGGTGATCGGCATCGCGGACTTCCCCATCGAACAAGCCTGGGCCGCCTGGGATGTGCTAGCTCTGCTGCGCGACTCAACCATCGACACAATTACATCCGATTCGCTCATTCCGGTGGATACCATCCCTGCCGAAGCGCGCGGCTTCATCAAGTATGCGACAGTAGCCGAGGTGTCCGGGTATGAACCCGGCGGCCCGCTGCCGGGCGCATTGGTGATGGGGTTCTCGCCCAGCGTCGCGCAGTTCCTTCAGTTTGAAGAGGGGACGTTCCCTGACACAGATACGCCCGGCATTATGGTGAGCAGTGCCATGGCCGAACAAGGCGGCTACAGCGTCGGAGACAGCCTGACTCTGTCATCACTCACAGCGAACGGCGACAAAGATGTATCCTATCCCGTAGCGGGCATCTTCGCCCCACCCGTCGTCTTCGCCGAAAACGCGATGGTCTCGCCGGACTTCATTGGCATGAACTGGCAAATGGCCGCCGATTTTGATGGGGCAATCGTCGAGCGCGTGGCCCTGCCGGGCGGGTACTTCATCACAGTTCCCGAAGATGAGCCTTCGCCGGATGAAATCGGCGACCTGATGGAAGCGGTCAACGAAACCTATGTCAATCAGGGGATCGGCATCATCGGCTTCAACTTCGTGGAACTCACCCAGCAGATCAGCGATGCCTTTGTGACTATTCAGGCTATCCTGAGCGCGGTAGCTGGTTTGATCGCGCTGGTTGGCGCGCTGGGGCTGCTCACCACCCTGTCGATGAGCGTTTTTGAGCGCCAGAAGGAAATCGGCGTGATGCGCTCAATTGGAGCCGGATCGAGCACGGTTGCCATCCAATTCCTGACCGAAGGGATCGTCGTGGGTGTCATCGCCTGGCTGGTCGGTATCCCGCTAATGGTTGGTATTCAATACCTGCTGTTGAGCATCACCGGGTTTGATGAGACATTCCCCTTCCAGTTCTCGCCGACGGCGGTTATGGTGGGGTTGATCGGAATGCTCGTCATCACCACCATAGCGAGTCTGTGGCCTTCCCTGGCGGCTGCGCGCAAGACTGTTTCCGACATTCTGCGCTACCAATAACACCCAGATTCAGCCCGGCTGTTCGGAGTTTATGACACGCACCTGGTTCACAGGTGCGTGTTCTTTGAATGGCGTCTCCTCGATTTCGTGTTACAGTACCCCCCTGCCCCATTTATCCTCTTTGTGAACGGGGCCAGCCGCGCCATAATGGACACAGGACCACAGAAATAGACTTATCCGACCCAAAGGAGCAGGATACAATGGCGCTCGATAGATTAACACCCGAAGAACTCACCCGGCTGTTGGCGCGTAAAGCGATGGAAGAGGAACCCGTTACCCCACCGGGGCGATCTCCCTGGCTGCCACTTTTCGCCTCGCTGGATCGATCCGCGCTCTCGCACCTGATGAGCGAAGTCACCTTTGCCCCAGGCGAGATCGTGTGCCTGGAAGGCGAAGCGGGCGATGCCATGTTCCTGATCTGGTCAGGGCGTATAGCCGTTGTCAAAGGCCCGCTGGATAACCCCATCATCCTGAGTTGTCGCGGTGCAGGTGAAATTATCGGGGAAATGGCGCTGCTGGAAGACCAGCCCCGCTCCGCTACGACCATCGCGCTGGATCATTTACGCGCCCTGCGCATCGGACACGATCAGTTTCATGAATGGCTCGGCAGCAGCCCGGATATCTCCATGAACATCATGTCCACGCTAAGCGCCCGGCTGCGCGCGGCTGACGATATCCGCATCGTGGATGCCCAGATCGGGCAACAGCTCGAACAACAAGTGGAGACGCTTCAATCTGAAAACGCGCATTTGATCGCCCTGCAGCGCGTCCGCAAGGAAACCAGCGATCTCGTAGTTCACGATTTGCGCAATCCATTAGGGTCCATCACCGGTGTATTCGACATGCTGGAAGTTGTTCTGCCGCCTGATGTACTGGAAACCAATCGCGAGCTGCTGGATATCGGTCACTCGGCCTGTCAACGCATGGTCCACCTAGTCGACTCGCTGCTGGACGTCGCCAAGCTCGAAACAGGCGAGTTTGTCGTCCGGCTGGCAGTGATCAATCTGCGTCCACTGCTGGAAGAAGCTGTCAAGCGTCAGAGTATCGCGGTACGGCTGCACAACATTGAGATCGCGCTGGACTGTCCCGATCAACTCCCGGCAGTAATGGCTGACTGTGAAGTGCTGCATCGAGTATTGGGCAACCTGCTGGACAACGCCCTCAAATATTCACCTTCCGGGCATACCATCACGTTAACCTGCGCAGTTGACGCGGGGTATATTACCGTGAGTGTGACCGATCAAGGGCCAGGAATTCCCGCCGAAGAACGTGAACGCATCTTTGAACGCTTTGCCCAGATCGAAAATCGCGGCGTTCGCAAGCGCGGTTTTGGCCTGGGGCTGACGTTCTGCAAGCTGGCTATCGAAGCGCACAATGGGCACATCTGGGTTGAACCCGGCCCCGACAACGTGGGCAGCCAATTTGTGTTCACCCTGCCCTATGCCTGAGCCTTTTTCCGGCCAGGCACGCATCTTCTGACGATCTCCAGCTCAAGACGACACGGCAAATACGCTGGCGCAGAACCGACGCACAAGCTGGGATTGAGGTGAACCGAAATTGGCATTCTGCCGGGGATGTAATAGAATACGTTGCAACTTGTACACCTCGCAGCCGTGCCGTTAGCATAATCATCCTTGAATTAGGAGAAAAGCAATGCCCGCTACCTGGATGGTAGTTGAAGACGAACCCGATCTGTACGATACGCTCTTGGCACTTTTTGAGATCTGGAGTATCGACGGCGTTGCCTTCACCAATGGCACCGATGCGATCAAATGGATTGATGATGTCGATAGCGGCAACGCGGATAGCAATCTCCCCGAATTGGCAATTCTGGACATTCGGCTACCGGGGGCAAGCGGGCCTGAGATTGGGCGGAGACTGCGCGAAAGCCCCGTGCTCCAGGATATCGCCATCGTGCTTATCACGGCATTCAGGCTTACCCCCAGCGAAGAACGCGATGTCATCCGGATAGCCGATGCCGACGACTTGATGTATAAACCCCTGCCTTCACCGGCAGAGTTTCGCCAATCGCTGCTGCACGCAGTTACACACCGCCGCAAGTGATCACAGTGCACGATCCCGATTCGCCAGACAACTAACGCAACACATTGACAGAGAGCGACTCAGAAAACACCGAGGTCGCTCTCTCGCTCTCCTTCGATCCGAAGCGCAATCTGGCACTTGCTTCAACCTCTGATATGGTATAATCTGGAAGCAGACTCGGCTATGTGGAGTCAGGGATCAGGTGATGCGAACTCCGACTTTATCTGATATTGTGAAACGGCGCTTCGTGCGCGGTGTCACTGAACACCAGCAGCCTGTCCGCGCCCTAGTGGATACAATCGGCATTCCGCCGCTGCACCTGTGTTATATGATCGCAGGGCAAAATCTGCCGCATCTGCCCCTGAAGACTTATTATCGGATCGCCCGCTGGCTTGAAATGCCGCTGGCAAATGTGTTGATCCTGGGCCAGCGCCGTCCCAAACTCGAAGAGCTGATCCGGCTCGGGATGGAAGTGCGCGGAATGCGCGTTTCGAGCACCCAGGATCAACTCACCGCCGCGCGCCAGGCCGGGATCAGTGTGGCTGTATTCCGGCGTGCGCTGCACGGCTATGCGGATTTCACGCCCTCGCCCCAAACCTGTAACCGGCTGGCCGATTGGCTGGCATGGACCGGACTCGAAACCGGCAGCATCGCCACCAGCGCGGGGATGCTGGTGCGCTACACTTCACACGGCGAGCGCCACATCTACAGCCCGCAGACCTATAAGGCTATCGGCCCCTATCCGTGCGCGTGCGGGCGACCCGGCTGCATGGTTCAAAACTCTGTCCCCAACGGTCCGCGCCGCAAATGGCGCAGCGATGCGTGCCGCATGTGGGCCAAACGCCAAGCACAGCACCGCGGCAAATCACAAGCACAGTCACCCAGCTCCCTCCCCCACCCTGCCCCCATCGTTCGGTTTATCACGATAAACGAACGCTTTGTTCCCGTGCGTTTTTGAGGTTGCGGATTCTATTCGGGCCGCTGTTCATAGTGGGGTAGGGGTATCTATAGATACAAGAAAAATTGTCGTGTTATACAGCCCCTGAACAGCAGCCTGACTCCCCTACCCTATTGCCGCGATCCGGCCTCTTATTTGACCAACCATCACAACCGCAGATTATGTTGCCCTGGGGCAACATTTCTATCGCAGCGAACTATCGACAATCAGTCCACCTATTCGATACGTCAACGGGGTTTCCCATTACATAGGTTGCCCTGGGGCAACATATAAGCGCCGAATGAGGTTCATCCGGCGCTTATCGACCCTTTCAGATCAATGCTCAACCCATGCCCAAACAGCTTCACTCGTTGACGCGCGATTCGACGATATCCAACAAGCGGCGCAGCGCTGCGACCTGCTCCCGCACATGATCAGGAGGCTGTTTTTTGACCCACTGATCCGCCACAACAGACAGATCCGCCTGCGACACCTGGCTGGCGAGGCGCGTCCAGTTATGCGCCACACGCGCCAAAATATCCTCTTCCGATGATCTCGGAGAGGCTGCCACGCTGCCCTGCAAAAAGTCTTCGACCCGGCCCGATTCCACAATTTGCTGGATGCGCTCGGCGGAAAGTTCCCGGTCGATCATCACCCGCACGAACTGAATTTGCAGCGCCTCATCCTCGATCTTCAACACGTAGCGCAGCCGTTTTTCTTCCAGGCGATAGCGATCCGCCATCTCCCACACTGGATCGGGCAAGCGCAGCAGCGCCTGATACCGGCTGAACTGTGACCGCTCGATCCCACCCAACGCCGCGCGCAGATTTGAGCCTTCGCCGCGCGGCACCCGGCGATCCAGCGCCTGCCGGTACCAGTCATT
>JAFGJA010000583.1 GCA_016929355.1 Anaerolineae bacterium
AAGCATTGTCGGTCATCAAACGGCATCGTTTGCCCGTCGTCGTTTCGCCGCATGGCACACTGCCGCGCGATACGGGGCGGGGCACGGTCAAACGCCTCTGGGATCGTGCCTTTGGCAAACGGATGCTGCCACGCTTCGATCAGGTGATCGCGCTGACCGCCGCCGAAGCCGCTGACGCGCGCGTAATCTGGCAAGCGTGCAACGTGCCACTGCCGGATGCTCGGATCAGCATCGTGCCCAACGGGGTACAGGTGGACAATTTCGCGGATTTGCCCACCGATAATGACTTTCGTGTGCAATGGAATCTTGGTGATGGGCCAGTCGTGCTGTTTTTGGGACGGTTGCACGAGCGCAAAGGGCTGCACCTGCTGATCCCTGCCTTTGCTGAGGTCATCAAGCAAGCGCCGGATGCCCGCCTGTTGCTTGTTGGCCCGGATGAGGGTATGCTGACGCGACTCAAAGCGTTAGTTGAGCAGCATAATCTAAGCGAGTGTGTCATTTTCACCGGGATGTTAGAGGATGATGACAAACTGGCAGCGCTGGCGGCGGCGGACCTGTTCGCGCTCCCGGCAGTAGGCGAAGGCTTCTCGATGGCCGTGTTAGAGGCGATGGCATGTGGATTGCCCGTGCTGCTGACGCCCGGCTGCAATTTCCCCGAAGTTGTAGACGCGGGCGCTGGCCTCGTGGTCGAGCGTGAGATTTCCGCGCTGAGTGTGATACTTGCCGATCTGCTGACGGACACCGCGCGCTTGACGCAAATGGGCGATACGGCGCGGGAGATGGTCCACGCACGCTATACGTGGCCGCAGGTGATCGCGCAGATGGATGATGTGTATCAGATGGTGATGAATCGCAGATAAACATGGAATTCGACGCGACAATCGACAATCCCACCCCCAACGCCGCACCGGAGAAACCAGAAACGACTGAAACGCCGGGAATTTTCTCCTCGGATACAGCAAAACGCGCGGCACGCAATGCGACGGCGCTTGCCGCCTCAAATCTCGCAGCAAAGGGCTTGTTATTCCTCTGGCAATTACTGCTGGCACGCTTGCTCGGCACCGAGGGCTACGGCACGTATGGCACGATTGGCGCGCTGCTGGCGGTGGGCGCATCGATCCCCGAATTTGGCATGGGGCTAATCGTGATCCGTGACATCGCAAATCGTCCCAAAGATGCGGGGCACTATCTCGCTTCGACACTGACGCTGCAAACGGTGTTCTCCGTGATCGGCTACGGCGTGCTGATGATCGCGGCGCTGCTGCTCGGCTACGATAGCGGGCTGCGCGCGCTGCTGGCATTGGCGGCAGTGAATTTACTGGTCGATTCGCTCGGCAATATGTGCCATAACCAACTGCTGGCGATGGAGCGCATGGTCATCCCGGCGATCATTGCGGCGGGGCATATTGTGGCGCTGGTCACGCTGGCGGGAATCATATTGGCAGCCGGTGGCGGGTTGTGGGGTCTGTACATTGCGACGACTATCGCGGGCCTGCTGCGCGCGGGCGTCTATTGGGCGGTATTGCTGCGCTTCAACATCCGTCCAAGTTTTCCCGTGAATTGGGAGATCGCGCGCGCGCTGGTAATAAACGGCGCGCCGATTGCAGCGACCTCGTTTCTATCATTAGCCTATATGCACTCCGACAAGCTGATCACCACCGCGTTAATCGGCGAAGAGAGTACCGGGCAACTCATGGCCGGATTCGTGATCGTGTTTGGCGTGGTCGAGTTGTTGAGCGTGACGGTGATGGTCGCCGTGTTCCCGCTCATGTCGCGCACGTATGGCAGTGGCGAATTGGCGATGTTCGACTTCATGATCGAAAAACTCTCATTCTTCAACCTGATCCTAAGCCTGCCCCTCGCGGTCTATACCTCGCTGCTGGCTGTGCCGCTCTCGACGTGGATCTTCGGCCCGGACTACACCCGCACGGCAGACGTGTTGCAGGTCTTGATCTGGTACACCGTCGTAACGATGGTCAGCAACGTATTCTCCAAAGCCATGTTGATCCAGAATCGGCAAACGCGCCTGCTGCTGATTCGCTCCGGCGGCTTGGTGATCAATATCATGTTGAATATTATTTTGCTGCCTATCGTCGGTATTCCCGGCGCAGCGATAGCCACCTTGATCGCGGAATCGGTCATCCTGGTGCTGATCGTGCGCTCGTTTGCATTCCCGGCGGAATGGTGGGCGCGCGTAACCGGGCATCTATGGCGGCTGGCGCTGATCAGCGTGATTCTTGCGGGGATCGTGTTCGCCTTGCGTGAGATTCATCCCCTGGTAGCGGCGCTGATCGGCGTGCCGATGTACGGTGCGCTGGTGATCGTGAGCGGCACAATTGCGAAAGACGATTGGGATTTGATCTACCGGCTGGCAATGGCGATACCAGGGGGGCATGTGATCGGGCGCTACTGGAAACGGGAGTTAACCTAATGCGGATTCTGTTTATTGCCGCATTGCACCATCCCGGCGAACTGGAAGCGGCGCAGCGTAATGCATCACCCGGCGAAGACCCGGTATTTCCGCCTTCGCAGGGACATTATTTCTGGGTGAAAGCACTGCGCAAACTCGGTCATGAATGCGCGGTTTTCTGGCGCAATCAAAGCGCGTGGCCCTGGACC
>JAFGJA010000011.1 GCA_016929355.1 Anaerolineae bacterium
CATCTTTTTTGTAAACGCCCGTGATCAACTTGATCAAGGTTGATTTACCAGCCCCATTTTCGCCTAATAGGGCGTGAACCTCGCCGGCACGGAGCGTAAAATCAACATTGGATAAAGCCTGGGTCGCAAGGAAAGATTTTGTAAGTCCCCGCGTTTGCAGGAGCGGAGATGGGTTTTGCTCGTTGACGCTCATCGGTTGCTTCACCTAAAAATCACTGAATTAATAGCGGGGCAGGAGCTAGTTAGAACTCCACTCCGATATGGTATAATTAGTCTTGCGTGCGAGGAGGACCAACTCGTAAGCTGTCGCGGCTGTCAAGTTGGTCTCCCCATGAACGTGGCGAGAGGGTAAGTTTGGCGCTTATCCTCTCGCGCTAGTGGCTAACCAGTTTAGTGAGTCGCGTCATAGTCGGCGCGATTGGTGTACAGTCCACCACCCACCGGGATCCACTTGGGAACGTCTTCGCCGTTCAGGTAGGCGATAGCGGCATCGAATGCCGGGCCGCCCATGAAGGGGCTGAGTTCAACGGTTGCATTGACTTCGCCAGCGTCCAGCGAGTCGAAGATGTCAGGAATGGCGTCAACCGAGACAATCAGAATATCTTCGGCGGGAACGAGGCCAGCTTCTTTGATGGCTTCAACCGCACCGATTGCCATGTCGTCGTTGTGCGCGAAGACGGCGCAAATGTTCGCCGGGTCTTCCGAGCTGAGGATGCTTTCCATCACCTGCTTGCCTTCGGTGCGGACAAAGTTACCGGTTTCGGAAGCAATGATTTCCATGCCGGAGAACATGCCGATCACTTCACGGAAGCCCGTCGCGCGATCTTCAGCCGCTGCCGAACCAACGGTGCCGTACAGTTCCACGATATTGCAATTGCCAGAGGTGGCCTGCACAAGCCAAGCCGCCGCCAAACGACCTTCATGCACGAAGTCGGATGATACACGGGTCACATACAGTGACGGGTCGGAGTCCACGTTACGGTCCACGATCACGACGGGGATACCAGCATCCCGTGCTTCTTCGAGTACCACATCCCAACCACTGACCACTACGGGCGCGAGGACGATTGCATCAACATCACCCTGGGCGATCCAGGCTTGCATGGCTGCGATCTGGTTTTCTTGTTCCTGCTGCGCATCGGAGAAGAGCAGGTTGATGCCACGCGCTTCGGCTTCGGCCTTAACCGCGTTGGTGAAGGCGGTACGCCAGGCGCTTTCCGAACCGATTTGCGAGAAGCCAATTGTCAGGCCTTCGCCACTGTCTTGAGCCATCGCCATCGGGGCGATCATCGACAAAATAACAACAACAAGGACAATCCATTTAATGTTTCGCATTAGTTTTCTCCTGATATGATGTACAAATTACGAATGGGGTATCGATCAGATGTATGGTAACTGTGGTGGGCCTCCTTTTTATAAGTAAATAAGCAATTTATGTGAGCGCTCACATATTGTAAGCGAAAAAGAATAACGGACTATGTGAGCGTTCACACATAGTTAAACATAGATTTCAACCAATGTCAAGCATTTGGTGAATTGGTGCGTTTAAACCGGCTGTGTGCTGTCTCGAAAAACGATTCTGGGCAGAATGGCTTGCTGTTGCATAGGCGCTTCCAGATCATCCATGCGTTTCATAAGGTGCTCGAAACCGGTCATCCCCAGTTGAATCAAGTTGCGGCGGACGGTAGTCAGTGGGGGTGTGAAATAGGCGGCTTCGGGCATATCATCGAAACCAACGACAGATACATCTTGCGGGACAGACAACCCCGCCTCATGCAAGGCCCGCATAGCCCCTAACGCCATGCTATCATTGGCGGCGATGATCGCCGTTAGTGAAGCGTGGTCCGCTAGCAGTTTTTTTGCCGCGCGATACCCGCCTGAAACAGTCCAATTGGCTTCGCAAGGAACCGGGGGCGCTAGCTGATGATCTGCAAAGGTTTGAATGCAGGTTTGGTGGCGCACCTGGGCATTAAACCAATCCAGGGGGCCGCTGATTTCGCCCATCTGGGTATGCCCTTGTTCGATCAGGTGTTCCACCAACTGCCGAGTGCCATAAGCTTCATCAATAACTACTGAGGGGGTATCAGGGGCCTGGTGAGCATCAACAAAGACAAAGGGGGTATACTGGCAAATTTTTTGAATCTCTTGAACCGGCAAGCTTTGCACTGGAACAATCAAGATGAGGCCATCAACAGCCCAGGCCTGGACATTTTCCAGCGCCTCTACCAGTTGGCGGTGCGGTTCCGTGATGTTAATCAGGATGACATCGAAGCCACTGGTCTTGGCGGCGAGTTCGACGTTGAGCGCGATCTCCGCTAGACCACTTAACCAACTGCCATAGAGCACAGTGGCAATGATCTTGGAAGATTTCGACGCCAATTTAGTGGCGGCCTTGCTGGGACGATAGCCTAATTCATCAATCGCATCCTGTACACGCTGGCGGGTTTCCCTTGATACATAGGGATGATTGTTGATAACCCGCGAAACAGTTTGGTATGAGACGCCAGAGAGGTTAGCGACATCAACCATTGTTGGACGCGACGATTTAGCATTTGCCATGTGGACTCCCGTGAGTATAGGTTAAATTGTGTTGTTTATTGTGAGCGTCTAGCATATTCCTCGGCTGCGGTGTCTGGTAAGTAGATGCCACCCGTTACCGGAATCCATTTAGGGACCATTTCGCCATTTAAGTAGGTCTCAATTGCATCAAAGGCGGGACCGGCCATATAGGGGCTGAGTTCCACCGAGGCATTGGCATCCTCTTCCATCATCGCTTTGAAAATGTCCGGGATCGCATCGACTGATACGATCAAAATATCCTGGCCGGGATCAAGGCCCGCTTCTTTGATCGCTTCAATCGCCCCAATAGCCATATCATCATTATGGGCCCAAACCGCACAAATTTCGGCAGGGTTTTCGGTGTGCAAAATCCCTTCCATCACTTCTTTCCCCAATGCGCGCCGGAAGTCGCCTGTTTGCGAGATGATGATCTGCATATCCGGGAACAATGCGATGACCTCATTAAAACCGATCTGGCGATCACGGGCAGCGCTGGAACCAACAGTTCCTTCAAGCTCCACGATTTTGCATTTGCCGGAGGTTTCTTGCGCCAACCACGCGGCAGCCAGACGACCTTCAAATACAAAATCAGACGATACGCGCGCCAGATAGAGCGATTCGTCGGCGGTCACATTGCGATCAATGATCACAATCGGAATGCCCGCCGCCTGGACTTCCTGTAAAATCTGTATCCATCCGGTTTCAATGACGGGGGCTAAGATAATAGCATCAACTTGCTGTTCGATAAATGATCGAATAGCTTCGAATTGTGCTTCCTGACTATTTTCTGCATTAGAAAACAGCAGGTTAATGCCACGTTGTTCCGCTTCGGCCAGCGTAATTGCGGTAAAAGCCGTCCGCCAATCGCTTTCTGAGCCAACCTGTGAAAACCCAATGGTGAGTCCTTGACCTTCATCTCCCTGTGCATACGCAGGAATCAGTGTGCTTGCCACAATCACACCTAAACACAGGACGAAGAACACTATTCTAACGTTTCTATGATCCATCAATACCCCCATAAAATATCTATTTTGCTTATAAAGAACGGGTAGTCCTTCTGTATTGTACTATGAACTGAGCTAGAGTCTGGAATTACAATTTTGCATACGGTGCATTGTCAGCGATTTTGATCGCCCGGATTGTTGCTTGAATGGAGCACATCAGGCACTGTAACGCATACCACAGGGGGATATTAGTGGTTTGTGGCGAATATTGCCACTGTTTTTAATGTGTTGTTCACACGAAACCATGCGTTTTATAGAACCTGCAACTTGACTTGAACGATTCGGAAACAAAGCCCCCTGGTTAGGGGGGCAATTTTTGCGATTAACCTGCTTAGAGTTTGCTGATCTAGCCCCAGATCGTGTTTTTGCTCTGCACGAGATAAGCACGCTGATCTGCATTGATGTCTGTGAACGGCGAATTCTCTTTGGTTGTGTCCTGATTTTCGACGATCAAAACCATTGCATCCCGGTCTAGCGTGTGGTTGTGCCAGACGCCGCGCTTGATGTTATAGGCTTTCAACGGTTCCATATCAACGGCATGGATCGCGGTCACTTCAGCCGCACCTTCACCGAGAAACAAAATACAGCGCCCGGCCAACAACACAAACACTTCATCCGTTTCATCGTGGCGCTGCATAGCAGTGATTTGGTCGGGTTCTAATTCGGGATGGTAGCGCAAAATAGCCACGCGCCACGCGCCGTAATCAATGATCGGTTTATAGCCATCTCCGATATAATCCCGAATTTCTAATAAAGTTTCGCTGACGACCATTTCTTAGCTCCTTGATATTTAGGGTCAATATGTAAAATTGCCCCCTACTATGCGGACGGATGTCATTTTTTGCAAAAAATTGCGGCTTGACAAACCGATCATGCTCACGTTACATTACTTATGTTTGAAAGCGCTCTCAAAGGTGAATCGTGAGCAAACAAGCCAAGAAATTAACGCTGGATGATATTGCCAAATTAGCCGGTGTTTCGCGGGCAACGGTGTCGCGCGTCATCAACAAGTACCCCCATATCACGCCGGATGTGCGCGCACGGGTGCAAAAAATTATTTCAGAAACGGGCTATCAGCCCAACAAAATAGCGCAATCGCTGGCTTCGCAGCGCACCGGGATCATTGGTCTGGTGATCCCCAGCGCCACACAAACGATCCTATCCGATCCCTACTTTTTGCATCTGATCAGTGGCATCACCCAAAAAACAAACGCCTATGCGTTAACACTGTCGCTATTTTTGTTCCACTCGATGGATGATGAAGTGCAGATCGCTCATTCGCTGTTTAACACCAATCTGGTGGATGGCCTGATCATCACGGCAGATCGCAAAGAAAACCCTTTTGCGCAGCAGGTGATCACGCAAGATATACCTTTTGTGGTGATTGGTCGATCAGACTTGAATACACCGCTAGCGAGTGTGAATGTGGCGAATGAACAGGGCGCGTATCTGGCAACCGAACACCTGATCACATTGGGGCGGCGGCGATTGGCGATCATCATGTGCGATCATAACACGGCGGGCGATGATCGTTATGCGGGCTATCGTCGGGCGCTGGCTGATTATGACATGGCGTTTGATCCACAGCGTGTGGTGTGTGGTGATTTTTCGCTGGAAAGCGGGTATGCTGCCATGCAGCAGTTGTTATCCGCCAAACCGGATGCGGTGTTTGTCTCATCGGATATGATGGCGATTGGCGCGCAGCAAGCGATCCGGCAAGCGGGGCTGCGTATCCCCGATGATATAGCGGTGGTCGGGTTTGATGATTTGCCCCAGGCGGCGTTGACCGATCCACCTTTGACGACGATTCAACAGCCGATTGAGGAATTAGGGATGGTGGCTGTTGATCTGTTACATGATTTAATGCATGACTCCGCCGCAGCGCCTCGGCAAGTTGTTTTGCCAATAGCCTTGATCCGGCGCACGACTTAATAATCTTCGCATAGGATAGAAGGAAACGAAACGTATGATCGATCCCAAACTCTTTATGGC
>JAFGJA010000080.1 GCA_016929355.1 Anaerolineae bacterium
GCAAGCAGGGGGTGACAGGCTTCGACGTGGGAGGTTGGTCGCAGACTGCAAGCCGAGGCGCTCTACCCTCGTTAATCCAGAGCAAACCTAATAGGTGCCAAACAGAGCACTCCACAGTTCGCAATGGCTGCGTAAGTAGTCCGCGTGAACGACAGGTTACCTTGCGAGGTAGCCCGCTTGCCCTAACCGTATCCCGTTCGGGGAGGTAACAAGCGTCACAAATACCGGGATGCCCTGCCGTTACGCCGATAAGCGGCAGCCAAGATCCATCGGCTAGCCCGTAGTACATCCATGTGGGCTTGGGTAGCTGCGCGTGAAATTTAAAAGTCCACTACGCTTGTAGACGTTTGTTCCCGAGTCTTGCGGACAGGGGTTCGATTCCCCTCACCTCCAATAATATTCTTGTAATATCGACGATTAAAGATGATCGTCGATATTTTTTTGCCTGAAACCCGTCCCGCGCGCACAGCATCTTTAGTTGGCGGTAGTTTCGGGTTCCGTTCCGGTTTCCGCTTCTGTTCCTGTCGCTGCCGGGACCGTCAGCACAAACGTTGTACCCGCGTGCGGATGGCTCTTGACACGCACCGCCCCACCCTGCAATTCGATCAGCGCTTTGGCGAGCGGCAACCGCAAGCCAAGATTATGCGATTCGCTGAGTTGGAACGCCTCAAAAATGCGCGCCCAGTTGGTTTCCGCCAATTTCATCCCCGTTGACGTGATCGTGATCCCGATGAAGCGTTTCCCATCTTCCAACGTGGGAGCCAGCGTCACCGTGATCGTCCCCTCAAACGTAGTCTCGCACACAATCGACAGAATGTTGAGCAGCGCTTGCCGCGTGCGCAGCGAATCGGCCAGCGCCTCCGGCAGATCGGCGGGACTTTCCGTTTTGAGATGCACGTCCTTACCTTCGATCAACCGCACACAGCGCGATACCACGCTCCGCACCACATCTTGCAGATCGAACGCCACCGGCTTGAGCGCCACCGGCCCGGCCTGCAAGCGCACCATATCGAACAAATCCTGAATGATCGCCAGCATTTGCAACCCGCTCTCATAAACCGTATTCAGGTCTTTTTGCTGCTTATCCGTAAGCGGCCCATCCATCCCATCCAGCAGAATCCGCGAAAAGCCTAACATACTGTGCAAAGGCGTGCGCAACCGCCGACTCAGCAGGGACAAAAATTCCGCCGGGAGGAAAATCCCCGGCGATTTGGGCAAGGTTGATTTGTTCAGTTGGGAGGTGCGCGTCAGGTGTTCAAGATGCTGCAAAAAAATTTCGGCGGGCGGCTGATCATCCCGCACATCGACCACCGTTTTATCGTCTTTGAAACGCGGCCAGGGAAATCCCCCGCGCAGCACCGGCAGCACCGGCTTACTCAGCGCTTCAGCCATCATCATTTCCGCCTGGATCAAGCTGGATTTTTTGGCGGACGGCGACATGACCAAGACCATCGCCGCACAACGCCGCAGCGCTTCCAACCGTTCGGCAGCGCGCTGTTCGGTCCATGCCACCGCATCCACGATCCACACTTCGATCTGGCGCTGACGCAGCAGATCGGCTAACGTGCGGACATAGGCCGCATCCTCCGGGCTGTGGCTGATAAAAATGTGCGCCATAGTGCTCCTCTAACGTGATACGTTTTGCGTACTAACTACTTGTTTTTTCCGTCGCGTTCTTCCGCTTCAATCTGGTCGATCAAGTCCTGTTCGCGCCCCAAGACCCGGTAACGCAGATACATCCACAAAACCATCCCGCCCAGGAAAAGCCCGGTCACGGCATAGCCCATCGCCATATAATCGGCATTGTCGCCAAAATCGAACATGATACTTCTGTCTCCTGAATGGGGAACTTACAGTTCCGAAAGCACCTGAATCTTACGCCACTGGACTTGTTGCGACAGGTTTTCCAGCCGAATCCGATGCCAGACCAGCACCACCGTGATCACCGCGAACGTGAACAGGTTGAAAAACAAGGTATCGCGGATGCGCCCGGTCACGCTGAACCCCCCTTCGGGATCGGCCTGTGTCGGTCCCGCCACAACCGGGTGGATCGTATCGGGCCGCACGCGGATAATGATGATCGTGAACAGCACACTGGCAAAGGCCACGATCCCGTAGACCGCCGCGAAGCGCCGCCGCCGTTCCGGGTCTTCGATGCCCGAACGCAGCATGATATAGGCCGCATACGCCAGCCACATGATCGCCACGCTGGTCAGGCGCGGTTCCCACGTCCACCACGTATTCCAGATGGGGCGCGCCCACGTCATGCCGGTCACAATCGTGATCGCCGCGAAGCCCAAGCCGATCTCAACATTAGCGAGTCCAAAAATGTCCCAACTAACGTTGCGCGTGCGCAGATAGGCAAAGCCCGCCCACACGGTTGCGCCAAACGAGATAAACGATCCCAGGAACGATCCCAGATGCACGTAAAAAATACGCTGCGCTTCACCCTGCGTTTTTTCCGGCCCGACCCAAAACAGGTCCAGGTAAATGGCGATGATGAACAGCACCACCGCCGCAATGGTCACGCCTTGCAGAATTTTCGTGCGTTGGGGGGAGTAGTCAGTCATGATGTCTCCATTATCCTCTATTTGCTCACCACAAAGTCACAAAGAACACAGAGAAAATCAAATTAAAAACTTTGTGCCCTTTGTGTCTCTGTGGTGAATTCTATTCTTCCACTACAAAATCAAATAACGCATACGCGGCAGCGATGAACAGGACATCGGCCACCGCCAATAATTGCACATCGGGAAACCAATCGGCGCGCGGTTTCGCTTCGAGAATCGCCGCGCTGGACCGCACCGCAAAGATCAGCACCGGCAGCACCGCCGGCATGAGAATGATCGGCAGCATGGCTTCGCGCGCGCGGGCATAAACGCTCATACTGGAAAGCAGCGTGCCAACGGTTGTAAAACCAACGCAGCCCAACACCACCACCGCGAGCAGTAACGGTTTCATCAGCGAGATATTAAACAGAATGGTGAGCAGCAGCATCAAGATCAGCGCGATCACCAACACAAACAGCAAATTGCCGATCATCTTGCCGAAAAATAACGCGCTGCGATCAATTGGAGCCAGCAGCAGCGCATCTAAACTCCCGCGATCCTTCTCCGCCGCGAGACTGCGCCCCAGGCCGAGAATCCCGGCGAATACAATCGTGACCCACAACACGCCCGTAACCGTGCTTTCACGCGCTTCGCGGTCCAGTTCGAGCGCGATGCTGAACACCATCACCGTCATCAGGGTGAACAGAATCATCGAATTGATCATCTCGCGGCTGCGGACTTCGGCGCGCAGGTCTTTCCACACGACAGCGCGCACCACACGCCAATACGGTGTGACCGGGCGTGCAACGCGGGTACGTTTGGGTTTGGCATCCGTTTTACTATGTGCGGTTTCGCTCATTCATTTACTCAAGGTATACACTTTTGGATTTTCGACAAATTCGAGTCTAGTTCGCCCTGGGCCGACACGCTGGTCGGCCCCTGCATTGTATGCGTTTGGATTCTTTTCTCGATAAGTGATCAGCAAAATCCTATCCACCATGTTCGCAGGCATCAGAATTTACTTACAACTTATAACTGATCACTATCCTCTCACCGCGTCGTGGCGGCCCCGGTAGTATCCGCGTAGAGCGCGGGCAACTCTGACGGTTTGATGGCGCTACACGGCGCAGTATACGCGATCTTACCCCGGCTGAGAATCGCCACCCGATCCGCCAACGCATGACCGCGCTGCAAATCATGCGTGGTCATGATCACGGTGCGCCCACTGATCGCCACTTCGCGCAGCAGTTCATCCAGCAGCGCGGCGGCGTCTACATCCAATCCCGTATAGGGTTCGTCCAGCAATAACACCGCCGGATCATGCAAAATGGCGCGGGCAATAGCGAGGCGCTGCTGCATCCCCCGGCTGAACGTCATCACCACGTCACGCGCGCGGCGGTGTAACCCGACTCGATGCAGCAGTTCGTCGATCCGTGCGCGGCGCGATTCCGGCGGCAGATTATACATCCGCGCGAAAAACATCAAATTTTCCTCGGCGGTCAGCGTATCATACAACAAGGTCATGTGGCTGACGACGCCCAACTGCGCGCGCACATAATCCGCTTCGCCGGGTAGTTCCCAGCCGCCGATCTTGACTGTGCCGCTCGTCGGACGCGACAACGCGCCCAGAATCCGCAGCAGGGTTGATTTACCGGAACCATTCGGCCCCAGCAAAGTTACAAATTCGCCCCGCGCCACGTCCAAATCCAGGCCGCGCAGCACGGGGTGCAGGCCAAACGCTTTAACAAGATTGCGTACTTCGATCATGAGAAATAGCGGTGAAACCTCACCCCCC
>JAFGJA010000081.1 GCA_016929355.1 Anaerolineae bacterium
AATAGGTCGCGGCAGCATTGGGTTGTCCGATTGTGCCGCCGACCCGAAACCCAACCGCCCCGGCGCTCACTCCCTCGTCATAAGCATTGCTGACAATGGGGCCGAGCGAAAACGAAAAACCGGTGAAATATTGAAAGACCATTAACAGGCTCTCAAACAGCATACTCACCACGATGGCGCTCATGATTAAGCGAATAGTGCCCCATGTCAAAACATGATTGGCAATATAGAAATACATTAAGATGAACTCGCAGAGCAGAAAAAGGCCAAATGAACTCAGTTGAATATTGCGAGCTTGGTAAAATGAAAGAATAACCATCAACAGATAGATCAAAATAGGGATTGAGGTTTGGGGGAAAAAACGGACTTTGGGTTTGCGTTCCAAAATCCACTGAGCATATCCCGCGACCAGGCCAATGGTCATCAACGAGATCATGTAACCATTGGGACCGCCCTGATGCCACTCCAGATCGGGAATGGCAATATCTAGCCCCAGGGGAATATCGACCACAATCGCTATCAGAATCAGCTTTTTGATGTCATTGACCACGAGGATCACAGCCGGGGCTGCCGCTATGAGGAGAAGCACCATTTTCCACTTGGCTGAACTTTGATAGGTCATAATGCCCATCACCCCCGCCATAACACCTACCCCAATTGTCAGGAATAAGGTGAAAAGCGGGTTCGGTGTGTCTAATTTTCCGCGCGGCCAATCTATTAAACGCATGTCGTTACGATTGCTCCGTTTAGCGTTTATATAAGGCAGGTTTAATGGTACGTTCCATTGCTGCCCCGCTTGACAAAGATCACACCTAGCACTCGCGCACCGGCGGCGTTGAGTTGTTTCAGTGTCTCACGCACTGTTTCCCGGCTCGAAAAGCCCTGTCGGACCACCAGAATAACCCCATCCACTTTAGGCGCTAAGAGGGACGTATCCGCCATGCCCAGGACCGGGGGAGCGTCCAAAATGGTGGTTTGCCCTTGTGCGCCCAGATATTTGATCAATTGTTCCATCGACGGAGAAGCTAATCGGATTGCGGGGTTCGCTACCGCCGGACCCGCATTAATGACAAAAAGACAGGGATTATCGGTTGGGCATATCAATTGACTGAGGGGGCCGTCTTCTTCAGACACAAACGGATAGCCGATTTCAACCGAAGCCATCGGTTCTGACAACAGATCGTTGATTCCGATGTGTTCTTCTTGACCAAAAATCTTGGCCTGTGCCGGACGCCGCAAATCGCTGTCAACCAAAAACACCGTTTGGCCCCGTTCAGCGAGAGTCTGGGCCAGATTCGCGGCCACTGTTGACTTTCCTTCGCGGGTTAGCGCGCTGGTGATCAAGATGGTTTTGGCGGGGCGGCTGGGGGATTGCTCGCGTAATAATAAGAGGTTGATGGTTAATAACCGGTAGGCTTCTTCGATATGGCGAAAAGCTTTGGTATCCTCGACGTTATTTTGATACCGATCTGGTTCGAGCAACCCTCTGGGAACCGCGCCCAACACCGGCAAATCGAGCAGCCGCTCAACCACGTGAACACTATGAATCCGTGTATCGAGATTTTCTAAGACGAACGCTAACCCCACGCCGCAAAACAGACCGATCACCGCCCCCAAGCCGATTTGCACAAACCCGATGGTGTTGAGCGGTGTGTGCGAAACTGTCGCCGGGGCCATGATTGATACGCTGTTCGCGCGCAGTGATTCGTTCAAGCGGGCTGATTCGTATTGATCAAGCAATTGATTATAAGCGTTTTCTCTGAACTCAATCTGCCGTGACAGAGCTTCAATTTGCGCGTCGTCTGAGCCAGAGGCGTTGAGAGTCGCCAGCGCGTAGCGATCATTTTGGAGTTCGATTTCCAGGCTGTTTAATTGTTCTTCCAGAATGTCACGGGTGCTGCGACCATTGCCAACATAGAGTTCTCGTGTGTATTCAATGAGGAGTTGGGATAGCGCATTAGCAATATTGCAGGCTAGCACCGGATCGCCATTATGAACGGTAATGGTAATGAGTTCGGTGTCTGGCACTACCGCCACTTCGAGATTATGCCGGAGGTTGCTGGGTGTTAGGGAGTCGGCGTGTTCAGGAAACTGAAGAATAATTTTTTCCAGAACAGGATTGCTTGTCAACACTTTGGCATAGGTGTTGAGCAGCCGCGTGTTATAATCATCACGCAAAACCAAATCGGTCAGGCCCACATCGAGCAGTACCCGCACAGTGGCCGTTGCCCCATAAACTGGGGGGATCAGCAACCCGGCTGCCGCGACCATTGATACCGCGATTGACGTGACAATCACAATCACCGTCATATGTCTGATAATAACACTAAGGTAAAAACGTAATTCCATGGGGCACTACCGTTGCGTGATAGGGGTTGTGTTATCCGATTCTGGTTAGCCGGTAGTCCCTTGCCTGACAGACTACCGGTCACATTGCAGATGTTACAGCGCACCTTTACGCAGGCACACGATCAGAAACGTTTGAACCAGAATTTTGAGATCCAACCACAGGCTCAAGTTCTCAATATATTCAAGATCATACTTCACGATCTGATCAAAAGGAATACTGCTGCGCCCATTGATCTGGGCCAAGCCAGTAATGCCGGGGGCGACCTGTAAGCGCCGCTTATGCCACTCTTTATAAACTTCAACTTCACAGGGCATATTGGGGCGTGGTCCAATGAGACTCATATCGCCTCTAAGGACGTTGAAAATTTGAGGTAGTTCATCCATACTCGTCTTGCGCAAGATACAACCGATCCGGGTGATTTTTTGCGGCGACTGGGGCGGTTTGAAGATAGCTCCTTGTTGGCAATCCACTTCGCCATTCACAAACGCTTGCATAAATGCGTTGGCGTGGGTGTTGTCAGCCCGATGTTGCATGGTCCGATATTTGAAAATGCGAAACCTTTCACCGTTTTTGCCAATCCGTTCTTGAATAAAGAGGGCGGGTCCCGGTGAATCAAACATGATGAGAAGGCCAATGACGATCATTGGGATCAACGCCAGTGGCAGAATCAGCAAACAGAGGCTGACATCGAGAAAACGTTTGATTGGAAGATAAAAATAATGCTGAGAGGGATAGGGTATTTCGTTTATTAGCTGATCCATGACAGTATCTCATTTGGGTGTAATGTATGCGTTATGCAGCCGGGATACTGGGGAATCCAAATAGAGCTACGGTGTCGTGGATTGATGTTTGGATGTAGCAATGATTGTGCAGTTATAAAAAACTGGTTGAGATGGATAAATTTTTTGAGTCTGACCAAGCAACCAATCTAGTGCAGATGATCAAAATATCAGTTATTGGTCAGCAAACACTCAAAATTATCTCGTGCAGTTTTTGTATCCCCAACTGCGGTTCATCAATTATACTATTAACAATACCGCTAAAGCAAGCGGAATATTACGTCAAATTAAGTTAGCTGATGGTAATGTGCAAAGAAAAGAAATGAAACAATGGATTTGGTGTCACATTTGAGAACGCGAGTCGCGTGCAATACGTTAACTCACTATTATAGTTAGCTTTCTGACATACTATTATTTAGACCTTCACGTTGTTGACAAACTCAGTCAACTTATGGCATGATTGAATCGAAGCGTTTCGACTATGCGTTTCGATGATATTGAATGCCAGCCCATTTTTTACTGTTCCCGAAAGAAATATCCCTATGCCGACGATGATCGATGTGGCTAAGCGCGCCGGGGTTGCGGTGAGCACCGTTTCTTACGCGATCAATGGCACGCGCCCCATTTCAGAAGAAACCCGGCAGCGTATCTTTGCCGCGATGGAAGACCTGGATTACAAGCCCAATGCGCTGGCACGCGGGCTAGCCGGTAAACGCAGCCGCATTATTGCCTTGCTCTGCGCTGCGCCGGATCGCGGGTTGGGATTCACCGAACTGGGGTTTATCACCAGCGCCGCCGATACAGCCCGTGAAAATGAGTATAACCTTTTGCTGTGGTCACTTGATGCCAACCAGACCGACGAATTACGCCAGTTGATTCAGCAGGGCTTGGCCGATGGTGTGATCGTGATGGAAGTCCATTTGCATGACGAACGGGTAGACCTCCTGAATGAGCTAGAATTTCCCTTTAGCATCATTGGCCGTTGTGACGATCTGCAAAATCATGGGTATGTGGACATTGATTTTCACCAGACTGCTTATGATGCCGTGCGCTATTTGATCGAACTCGGTCATACCCAGATCGCGCTCATCAACCAATCGCAGCGCCAATTTGAGGCCGGGTACGGGCCAGCCGTGCGGATGCAGCACGGCTTTGAGGCGGTTATGCACAGCTATGATTTGCCCATTCTCACCCGGTTTTGCCCCGTCACACCGCAAGAGGGCTATCGGGTCTGCTGTGAATTGGTGGCGGAAAACCCTGATCTCACATCAATGGTTGTCATGAATGAACGCGCCATCCCCGGCATCATTCAGGCCATCACCGAATATGGCTGGCGCATCCCGGAAGACTTTTCACTTTTGTCGTTGGTGTCATCACCAAACGTGGCCCAGATGTCGATCCCGCCCCTGACAAGCCTGGACTCGCCCAATACGGAATTAGGCCGCTTGGGGGCCGAACAACTTATTCAGCAACTAGAGGCCGTAGCCGACCACCCCCCCCCGCGCAAACTGCTGCCCTGCTATTTGAATGTGCGCGGCAGCACCGGTCCGGCGCGCGCCTAGCCGATCCTGATTTATACAAAGGAGATAGTTGTCATTCCACCAACCTCATAGTGTTTCAGCATGAATTAACCTTTCCCTGATTAAGCGAGGACTTCAATGAGATTTGAATATGGTCACTGGGAAGTTTTGCCCGGTACAGAAGCGATTTACCCCCTCCATATCACCGATGTGCAGTTAGAAGACGATGCGCTGGTGATCATGGGCTACGATCATGTGGTGGATTCGCGTTGGAGTGTGCTGCACGGCAGCATCATCACGGCGCGTTTTTCATCCCCCATGCCGAATGTGATCCGTGTGCAACTGACCCATTTTAAGGGGCGGCAGGCGGCTGCGCCGGCGTTTGATCTGGATTATGAGCAGACGAATCCTGATGTTGAGATCGGGCGCGATGAGGCGCACGCCTGGTTGAAAACCGGCGATCTGGCGGTCATTGTGCCGACGGATGGCGAGTGGCAGTTCCGGTTTGAACGCGACGGTAAACTGCTGACTGCGAGCGAACCGAAAGCCGTTGGCCTCTTTAACCGGGATAACACCACCTATATCCGCGAGCAGCTTACCCTGCAAGTTGGCGAGATGGTGTACGGTTTGGGCGAGCGGTTTGGCCCATTCGCTAAAAATGGGCAAACGGTTGATATATGGCATTGGGACGGCGGCACGGATTCGGAATACGCCTATAAAAATGTCCCGTTTTATCTGACCAGTCAGGGTTACGGCGTGCTGGTCAACCATCCGGGGGCGGTGTCGTATGAAGTGGCATCGCACAACGTCCAGCGCGTGCAGTTCAGCGTCGAAGAACACGCCCTGGATTACTACATTTTTGGCGGGCCAACACCTAAAGATGCGCTCACCCAATACACCGCGCTGAGTGGTCGTCCCGCGCAACTGCCAGCATGGTCGTTTGGGCTGTGGCTTTCGACATCGTTTACCACGAACTACAACGAAAAAGACATCCTCGCCAATATTGAGCGCATGGAAGCGCTCGGTATTCCGATTGGCGT